>MNVP01000011.1 GCA_001871815.1 Candidatus Omnitrophica bacterium CG1_02_40_15 | reverse complement strand
ATTTCTTTATCAACGCCCATAAATGCAAGTTTAGCATAATACAGAGAAATTGCAAGGAGAAAAAATGTAAGGGACCGCCCATCACCTTACCCTCTCCCATAAATGGGAGAGGGAGAAGAGTTCTCGACTGGGCTTATATGTCTGGACACTGCGGCCGCTCGAACGATATTAGCGTCAGCGCCACCGGTGTTACTGCAGGGCGGCGATGATGCCTACGCCTACTGCTATGCGGGAGAGGACTTCAACCGTATCTTTCAAGAGCTGGCCAGGAGGAGTCCAGTATTTGAATTCCTGAGGAATGACTATGGTGTCACCGCGTTCTACAAACTTAGTCATCATAAACTTATTAATAGCTTCGCCGTTAGCGCGCATAACGTATATGCCGCTTTTATCTGCGTGCTTGGTAAGGCCGCCTGTCCTCTGGATATAATAATCTATGCCCTTACTTATTTCAAAAGGAACTGAAGTAGGGTTATTGACGCTTCCTATTACTGTGATAGCTGAAGGAGACTCAGGTATAGTAATAGTATCTCCATCTTCCATGGAAATATCATACTTAGTATGCTTCAACTTCTCGAGTGGTAAAAGAGCTGTGACCATGCGGCCTTCTATATCAGCTCCTGATATCATATCCATCATTTCCATCCTGGCTCGGACAGATTGGCCAATAGCATCTGCATTGGCAGAACTTCCTGCCCTTAATAGCATTGCCTGTTGTTCTTCCATAAGAGCACGCTGTTCCTTCTCAAGAAACTTCTGGCGCATCTTTTCCTGAACTTCTTTGATAGATTTCCTGGTAAATACTGCTCCTGGCAAAAATGCATCCTGAGTATAACCGCCGGCTCTGGCTATAAGATCGCTAAGCCGCTCTCCCTGTATGATGGGGTAAGCGCCGGGGAATCTTACTTCGCCTTTTATAGTAATTATCTTTTTCTCGGTGAGTTTGGGCTCGCGTTTCACAAAAAGCGTATCGCCTGTTTGCAGCATAATATCTTTATCTATGAGAATGTTAGAGCCAAAAATTCTTTTTATGCCAATTTCCCTTACAACAGGCTGCTCGCCCGGGATAATATGAAATAATTCAGCGCCTCTTATAAAATCTTTGGAAGTAATGCCGCCTGCCTTGAAAATAAGGTCGGAAATTTTCATATTCGGAGTTAGTTCATACCTGCCGGGCTTATTGATAGCGCCCTCTATTTCTACAAATGAAGGGGCTTGAGCCTCTGCTTCAGAATACACCAGGAGAATATCCCATTCTTTTAAAGAAATGTCTTCATCTTTACCGCCCATCATCATCTTATCCAGATTTATAGGAATGATTTCGCGAGAGCGGTCTTTAGATACGCGGGCGATTTCAGCTCTATAAAAATAAGTGCCCGGCATCATGCCTTTGGCAGCCTGTATCAGGCCTTTTACTGACATATCTTCTTTAAGCCCATAATCGCCGGGATTTTCGACATTCCCTAATATAGTTACAAAATTATGTTTAAGCCTCACAATAGGAGACACTATAACCATATCGCCATTACGAAGATTTATATCTTTAAAATTATTATTTTTTAATTCCATATCTACTACGATGCGGCGTTCATTGTCTTTGATGCGCTCTACCTGAAGATGCTGGAGGTTTCCTGTGGGAGTAATGCCGCCGCTAAAATCCATAAGATCGCTTAAAGAAATATCGCCTTTAGTCTCATATATAGCGGGGCGTTTGACATTGCCTGAAATAGCTACCACATCGCCTATAGGCGGGACAAATATAGTATCGCCTGATTGGATAATAGAATTATCTGCCGGCTCTCCGTTTAACAAAAATTGATAAAGATCCACTTCCTTTGACTTACTATCCGGAGAAACAATTTTTATCTTACGCATGGAACCCATCTTTGTAGGCCCGCCTGCCTGATAAAGCGCCTGAAAAATATTGGATTGAGAACTTATAGAATACGCGCCAGGTTTTTTGACCTCACCCATCATAAAGACGCGGATATTTCTGAGCTTACCCATGGAAACTGCTACATTGAAATTAGTATAAAATTCATTCAGTTTCTGGGTAATGAGCTTTTCTGTCTCTTTAAGTTTCATGCCCCAGACATAGAGAGGGCCTGACTTAGGGAGCATGATTTTACCTTCCCTATCAACCTCCACAGGAAAACTCTCCTGAACACTTCCCCAGATATTGATAATAAGTGCATCGCCCGGGCCGACAATATAGTCAGAACTCACAGGGACGACTACGCCATCTCCCGAGCCTGTGATTTGAGAGGAAACCTCTAAGCCCTGGCTGGCCTGGCCGCCAAGCGCTGTTTTTAACATGCCAAGAGCCGCGAGAGATTCCATAGATTTAGCTGAACCTAAAAGAGATTCTTCTTTATTTTCTTCTTCTTTCCCGGATTTTTCAGGTATAAAAAAGAGCTCATAGCCGAACTGCTTAAGGTCTCGGGGCGCGCCAAATGAAATAGACTTTGAAAAACTGGATTCAATAGTGGATGGTTCCTGGAATAAAGTCAGGCTGGATTTAAACTTTGCCTGATCTAATAAATCTCCTTCAGGGAAAAATACAAAACTATCGTAAGGGCAAGTAAGCTGTTGGCGAAGCTTATATGTAGACTGGCCTCTTAACTCCTGTGAAGATAAAGCCTTTTTAATAGCATCATCTTTTGTAGGTTTTTTGTCTTTAGTAGCATCTTTTGACTTAAAAAGACTAAAAAGCTTATTTTGTTTATCGAGATCTTTAAGCTTATCCTGATTATCTTTTAAGCTGTCTTCGATATTTAGGCTATCTTCTTTATTTACATTTAATTCTTCCTTGGCCTCATACTGGACCCAATGAGAATGCGGGCTATCCTTACCGGGTATATAGAAAAACTCCATAAGGCAGTTTGGGCAGCGGATCTTTTTGAAGGAAACTATATCCATGCCTTTGGATTCGTCTACGAAGCTGCGCTCTTCAGAATCTCTAGCGCTCTGGTAAGAAAACGCGCCTGATGGAAAGATAGTAGTTAGTAAAAATATAATGGCGATACAAAAATTGATAAAAGAAAATCTCTTGGACATTTAAGCCCTCCTATTAGATTGCTTCGGCCACTTCGCAGGTGTATTTTATGGTATAGGAAAGTATAAAACACTTTCCTAACCACTGAAAATCGCATTGGAGTTATCCTAAAAAGGATTGGCCTTGCTAAATCCTATAGAGCAAGGGCCTAATCGCAAAGCGATTTTCTTGAATACAATTAAAATGATTATAGCTTACGGGAAAAATAAATGCAATAGGAATTTTGAGATATGTCAAGCTAAGATTAGAAATGGTTAGGGCAGAGAACATGGAGCAGAGGGCATGGTGCATATAACTTCTAACGATATGCTTCTTTGCGATGTTTTACCCTGTATATCGTAATAAGTTTCTGACTATCAACTATCGTATACAATATACGATAATCTCCGATCCTAACACGCCAGCCGATTTCTCCTATTAGTTTTTTTGAGCCATGCGACCTAGGGTTAAATTTTAAATTCTTGATTGTATCTGTAATGCGTTGGATTATATCATTAGGAAAGGATTATATTTCTTTGGCAACTCTGCGCTCAATAATAATTCTGTACATTACTGTATGCGACCTTGTTTCTTAAGCTTGGTGGTAAACTTTCTGAAATCAATAAAATCTTTGGCATCTTTTTTTGCTTTTTTCAGATCGAGAGCGTCTTCCATATCTTCAAGATACTCCAGTAATTTAACATAATTACGAATAGGCAAAACTACAGACTTTCTTTTACCCTTTTGATCAATAAGATACTCTGTTCGAATAACCATATTTAATCCTCCTGTATGCAAGTTTAGCACAATACAGAGGAATTGCAAGAGAAAAAGGCAGAGGGCGCGGGAATGGAATATATTATGGCTTTAGATTTATGTACTGAAATAGGAGCGCTATATTTGAATGATATTTTGAGGACAAAACCTCTCAAGGGATTTATTGAAAAGGCAGTTTTAAGGAGAAGTCCTTAACTAGCGACAAAAAGCCGCGACATGCGCTCGCCAAATTCAAGCGCGATCCCGGCTTCTTCGATCCTTGCTATCCTTGCCTTTCCTGTAAGGCGGGAGAACGGGAAATCTCTTGTATTATCCCTGGGGATAACAAGAGATACGTGTAAGTTATCATTAGGCTTTAGATTCTCAGGAGCCGCATCTTTTACAAACGCCCCGTTATAACTTACATCGCTGGTAACTCCGTCCATAAGCTTTTCTTTCCCATCATCTGAAACATGTTTTAGCGTTATAGGGAGAGACATGTTTAATCTTTCAAACTTTCTCTTCTCTATAAAGTCACTTGCTCTCATCTTCACCCCCTCTTTCATTAGTTATCAGAATTAAATATACCACAACATATTGTATTTTGCAAGGTTTTTTTTTATATTCCCACTCTAACAGTTCGCGATGTCAAAAAATGACTATAAATCTTCTCTGCAATATAACTATCAATATTGATCTTTTCAGGAAGAACTGCGTTATTCTCAGTAACAGAGACAATAGAATTAGATGCTGCTATCCAACCTTGTCCTAAAAGGTCGCTAAATATTTTTTTAGACTCCTCGGGGCCTAGCGAAAATATGCCATGCGTAAAACCCACAAAAACCCTGCCAGCTTTTAAATCTTTCATTAACAAAGTGCATAATTTGCGCAGCGTACCTCCTGTGCGAAGTTCATCATCTACAACTAAGACATCAGCTCCTTCTAATTCATCCAGACTGACCTTTGTCTCTATTCCGGCGCGGTTTCTAAAGATTCCTTCAAAAACAACATCCGTTTCGCTTTTGCGAATCTTCTTTGCATAAACAAATTCCGCATCTAATCCTGATGTTTTCAAAAACTTAACAACATTCTCTGCGTAGAAATTAGAACCTTTGTCTGTCGCCATCACAAATAGTTTCCTGCTGCCTAAGCTAAATTTCTGGACAAAATACCTGGCAATTTCAGGCAGAACATCTATATCTATAATGTCAATATCTCCAGCGTATCTTTCTACTGCCATTATCGGCTTGCCGGTTTTATCATCATACTTTATTGCATGAATATTTGCTCCATAGAGCGCGCTAATCCTGAAATCTCCCTCAGCAAAACCATCAAAAATATCCAAAAATGTCTTGAAACTATTACTGCCAACCTGGCCTGTCTTGTTTACTTCAAAGTGATGTTGGCGGGAACACCTGATATATGGCTCCACTATACTGACCTCTTTTACCCCATTAGCTTTAAGCAGCTCGACTGTCAACTCAATCTTCAGAAGATCTTCATCGCTAGCGCTGTCAGCCACAAGCATAACGCATTTAACGTTTTTCGGAATAACAGGCAGCGCCACAATAGGCCATACATCGTTGGCCGGCTTTGCTGAAACCTCTGCATAGTTTATATTAAACTTTTCTGCAAGAGATTTTGCCAAACCTTGTTTTTGAGCGCCAAGGCACAATACCTGATCTGGTTTAGATGCAGCATGCCGCGTTTCAGATACTTTTTTAAAATTCTGTGTACCCTTGCTTAATCTATCTATGATACCTTGAAGAATAACAGCATGAGGCCTGCCTTCTGGTATATCATGATAAGCGAGTTTGAGGCCTGACACTGTAACCTTAGCGCCATAGTCTTTAAGCATTCCTATAATTAATTCCAATAAAATAAAATCGCGCGGGTTAGAAATATCCGCATTCTTGATAATAATATGCCTGCCTTTGATTGCATCTGGATCCGATAAAAGCGCATTTTGTTCTCCATCTATAAATGCGCCGGCTATAACTTTTAATGGTGTACCTTCGCCTCTACGAAAAGCAGCCCAGTCGAATGAAATTGGATTACTAAATCTATCATTATGAATAACCCTCTCAATATTTTCTTCATGCCATGCTATTTTTCTGTAATAAACAGACACATTAGACTTACCTGCATCCAAGTCTTCCTCTCTACTGTCTTTTATTACAGGCCCGATTACAGGGACCATGCCACTATTCAAGGCATTACCAGCGTGAAATCTGATTGTGCTATCAAATACTAAAAATCCCTGCCTTTCGTTTTCTTCCTTATCTTTATACGCGCCGTAACGCAATAAAAATAAGCCAAAATACTTTTGTGGATTATCCAGATCATATCCATTTTCCCTAAGCCATCTAAAATACATAAATAACTGGTCAAAATCAGCAGTATATTTATCCTTTGTCGTGTCTTCCACTACAACATATGGAAAATCTTCTATACCACGCCACTTTCTCTCAAATTCTTTCATAAACTTATCTTCAAATCCATTTTTAGCCATGATTTTTTCTTCAAACTTTTTAAATTCTCCTGCCCTTGAATAAGCGCAGATAACTATCTTGATGCCAAAGATATCCTCAAGATGTTTTGCGTAGTCTTTGACAGCTCTTATTGTTTCTGGGCCAATGCCTTTAAATATTTTTGACATAAGATGCAATGCCCGCGAAAAAATCCAGAAACAAAAAAGCGTTACTTCTTCGCCTTTTCTTCGATCTTTAAGGAAAGTTACATCCTCCTCTGCTAAGTCACTGTATTTTTTAGGAGCATCCTCCCATCTTGAACCTCTTCTAAGGCAAGTAATAATACCAGCTACAAGAATGCCTTTATATCTACAAACCATAATCCGTTCCGCGTCTTTTAATACTTTGATAGCATTCTCTTTTAGAACAAGTTTTTCTGACGCGCCATTCTGTAGCGAACCGTATAGATTTAATAGAAATACTAACCCTTGCCGCAGTTCCCTTAATAAAGCTGGGCCATAAAGTCCCCCTTTTATTGCATTAAAGTTCTTGTCTCCTGATGCCTTAACTAGAATGTCTTTATCTATTACTACATTAAAAAGTTCGTTTAAGTTCACGTAACCCTTATCCCCATCTTTATTCTTAAGAGCTTCTATCTTCGCAGATATCCTTGGAGCTAAATTATATGTTAGATCTTCGGGGCCCACAAAGAGCTTGTCCAATAAAGACGCATCTTCTTCCAACACGCTATAGTAAATCTCTTTTAATCTTTCAACATCATCTGCCCCGCGCAATAACACCCTTTCACTCTCTCTAGCAGCTGATATTATCCTCCTTACTATAATCTTTTTTCTAACTGTATCCAGCAGTAACCATTTTTTGCCAATATCTAGATGAATAGTTCCTGCAGGATTTTTCTTAGGATTTATCTTTGATATTAATTTTAATGTCCCCACAAACATAATAATTGAGAATAGAGGTAACCAATAGATAATTACCTTCAAAACAGTATCTAATTCACGATAAGCGCTCTTAAGCCAAGGATTTACTATCATTGCGTAAAAAATGAGCATGTAAATTCCTGCCGTCAAAAGACCTATAATTCCAAGTGGTTTGGCATTACTTACCTTTACTAATTCACGGGCAAATTTATTCGCAGCCACAACCAAATTCAAACCTATTACAGGCGCAATCGCTAAGATCATTACTATATAAGATATGATTTCATTTGGAATCTTGGGCAGATCAAGGACTTGCTGTGTCTTTTCCTTGATGTAGATAAGATTCTGGATATAATCCTTGTATTGCGACAGGGCAACTTGTCTTATATGTATAGATTTGTCTTTTTGGTCATAATAGGCAATGTGGGTCTGGGAATTATGTTTAATATTGCCGGATTCAGCGAATTTATCAATGAGTGACTGGGATTTCTTTGTGAATAAAGAGCCAAATATAGAAACAACTTGACACTTTAACATTGTTAAAGTGTCAAGTTGTTGCGGCCCGGCACGGATTTGAAGCGTATTGTTTAATAAATCAAGCGTATGTTGTATAGAAACAGCTAATCCAGATAAGAACAAAGCTAATGGCACAGTCACTATATTAAAGTATGGCACCCAATCAGGCATATCTATGCCAAATAAACCCTTTAAGATAAGCGGGATAATGATAACGCCAAATGCAAATATAAATCCTGAACTAATCAAAAGTCCAGGAGGGTTGATGGGGTGTTTCGAAATTCCATCCAACTGTTTCTGTAATCTTGCAAGTTCTTCAGCTTGCGCCTTATTTGTAAGGCTACGATAATGACTTTTCTGACGCATCAAAAAATACCTAACCAATAACATTCCTATGCCAACTATTAATGGCACTGCAATAATATTTAATGGAATTGTACCGCCATTATCCGCAGAAGCAATACCAGTTGTTAACGCCAAACTGCCAGCTAACACTATTGTAAAGATACTTGCGATATGCTTTTGAGCCGGGCTATGAATAGCCTTTGCTGGTCTTTTGTGAGGTGTGGCAAGTCTCATGTCACCCCCATATACATCATGACCTGCAAGCGCTCTTGTTCCAATTCCAGCATTAGCCATATTCATTACTACAGAAGGTTCTGTGGGTTCTAAAAGAGAAACTAGCGCAGTTGAAGCAGGTGACATAAAATCAAATTCTGAAGAAATAGTAAACGCATTAGTAGATACTGTTACTGTTTCTATATGCCCAACTGCTGTAACATTAATAGGCTCTATAGGGAACATTTCAGTTATAGTATTAACAACACCTGTTGTTGTAGTAGGTTCCAAAAGAACAAAAGCTGGCGCAACAGTAGCTGACAGAGAAACTCTAGCTGTAGACTGCGCAGCAGTTGCAGCTACAGACGTTCTGGAACCTGTTTTACCTTCAACAACTAAATTTAAAGCATCTCTAAATCTAGGCGCAAGAGGATCTATTGGTTTGCCTAATCCCCCAGCAGCTATCACTTTTTTATTATAACGCTCTATAAAAAGCACAGGCGCAAACCCTATCACTATCCTCAGCGTATTGCTAAGCCCTGTTAATAATTCAGAAAGAGGTTTTCTCTTACCCGCTAATAAATCCCTATAATTTTCCTCATCTATCTGGGTCTTGGAATAAGGGGAGATAACTACGTAGGAATAGCCTTGTTCTTTTAAGAGTTTTGTTATGCCTTGAGTATGAAATCCTCCTGTTATTAAGGCTGCTATAAGACCAGGTCTTGGCTTTGCTTTAGCAAAGTCAAGACCTGGTCTTATATTATTAAACATTGCAACATCTCTTTTATGGGCAATCTGGTAGAAGGATTCAAGTTCAGGAAGGTTTTTGTCTATAACAGAGTCTTCTCGACTCTCGCCCCATGATATATTTTCATGTCCGCTCGAAGAATATTGTGTTCCAATACTGTTCGAGCGGTCAGAGGAGTTTGCCATGGAAGCTGAGTCGAGAACATCTACTACGGATTTAAACCAGCTTTCTTTAAAGCTTTCTTTATCTTTAAGATAGTAATCTAATTCTTCATTAGAGACTTTGAGGTTAAAGAAGCTTTCAAGGAATTTGATGTTTCTTAAGGATTTTGTGAGTAGTTTCTGGTTAGGATTATCTGAGATAAGGTCTTTTATCTCATAAGTGAGCTCTTCTATCTCATTGAAAAGCTTGGTGGAATCAAGGGAGTTTACTTTAGTGAGATAGTTAATATAAGCAGTGAAATTACTGTGCTCAAGACCTGGTCTTGAGCACAGTAATTCATGCCTTAAGGCTAATTCTTTTAAATAGCTATAGAATGAAAATGGAGAGATTTTCTTATCTTTAAATAGGCTTGCTTTGGCTAAAAGGGTATTTAATTCATATCGGTTATCTTTTTCTTTTAAGATAGTCCGTAAGCTTAACAGGATATCCTGGGATTCCTGCATAATCTTTTGCTGGTCTATTGTCTTTTCAGCAACAAGAGATTCTCTAAAGATAGCGATATTTTTATAGTTAGTAGTTCTTGACTCTGCTTCCGTAGTAGGCTCCCGTGACCGCTCGAACAGTATTTTCTTATCCTCAGCGCCTTGCTCGCTAATATTCTTCGAGCGGTCACGGGAGCGTATCAAGGAAGCAGAGTCGAGAAGATATTCTAAATATTTAGCCGTATCTATCTTAGACTCCTGGTATTCTATCTCCTTGGCATCTATATCCAAAAGTTCTTTTGAATATATCTCTGGCTTCAGCCTATCTAGAGCGACTTTTACTTGATTGATAAAAGCCAGGGCGTCTGGAGAAAATTTCATTATCTTATTGAATTCAATGATGTGCTGGAAGTATATATCTTCATCTTCTATGCCCCAGATAGCTAGATTCGGGTATTTTGTTATAGATAGATACTCTTCTCCTGTTAGTTCTCCTGAATTGACAAAGACTTTGGCTACTTTTTCTCTTACGCCAGGATCTGGGAAGCTTGATACGCTGGATGTATCAACTGCGCCGCTTGCTCCTTCAGAGCAGACTAAGTTAAGATCATAATCTTTAATTAAAATCTCCAGGATGCTTGCCAGGTTAAAAGATGCTTCTGGGTTAGTATGCAGATCCTGTATATGGATTATAGTTCCCTTGGAATCAGGGGACGTGTAAGAATCTACCACCTTGCCGATTGTATCTGGGATATATATACTTGCTATTTCTTTAATATATAAATTATTGTAGGGGAGGGTCATTGACCCTCCCCTACTCTTATGATCTTTATGAGATAAAGCATCTTTTATGTTATTTAGCTTAGATTCATTTTGAGAGCTTATGGAATTCTGATCTACTTTTTTATTCTTGAATAGGCTTCTGGAAGCGTATTGTTTCTTTTGGATAGGTGTAAAGTCCGTAGCCCAGGCTATATCATATGTAAGAAAAGCTATGATAAGGACTAGTGATATTATCTTAATCCATGTTTTACCCTGCCAGTCTAACATTGATCCTTCTCCTAGATGCCAAACAACTTGACAAATCAACAATGTTAAAATGTCAAGTTGTTGTAGGGCAGTAATTGTTACAAAAACATCCAGGGCATATCTTTCTATATGTTATTGAGCCCAAGTCTCTTTTATATTAATTAAAAAGAATTATAATACTTTTATAAATATAGTAATAAGTATAGAATATAATAAGTAAAATGTCAAGCTGAATCTAAGAAAGAGATTGCTTCTCCGCCTGCGGCGGATTGCAATGACGGGGCGGCAGGATTTACCACTTTCTGGTGACTTCGGCGCCTATTATATGATTATTAGCTGTGGAGCCGGTGTTTTCAAAGTTTGTAATATCGTCGAGTTCGTAGAATAACGTTACCTCTACATCTTTTATATTATACATATTTAAAGCATTAGTTAAACTAAATTCTAATCTTATTTGATTTGTGGTTTCTATAAAGGCCTTAGTAAGGCCGCGCCTCATATGGCTGAAAGTAGCGCTGAATTTATACTCATCCGGAAAATTAAATATGCCGGAGAGCGATATATCTTCTGAATCCCCTCCCGCATGATGGCCTATAAAGTTCCCTTTATGCGTATATCCTGATATATATTTAAAATGCGTATAAAAAACCTTATGGAATCTGGCAATCTCAGCTTTTAGGTCAAAACCAGGGATTTTAAAAACATCTGTAAAATATGCACCTGTTATAGAGGCAAGATCCACGGGAATACTCTTAGATTCGTCTTCTGCGCCCCATTCTGTATAAAGCTTGGCGCCTGTAGCAATAGGTAAAAACCTGTCTATCCGCCTTAAAAAAAGCTGGGCATCCCATGACATAATATGGTTTTCCGGGTCATTTTCGCCTCCGCCTGAGCTGAAGAAAAGAGAGCTATTGCCTATAAAATCATGAATACCATACATATTAACACCCTTGCCGCCGAACATAAGGATATGGCCTACACCAAACTTTAAAAATTCCGCAGGTATATAATCCAGCTTCCAACCTGTAAATATGGGATGAAAAGGGTTGAATTTTTTCTCCAATCTGGATATAAACCATGTCCCGCTCCATCGGCCCATGTTCTTAAAAATCCAGGGAAGCCTGAAAGGCCAGATATTGTTAATCCTCAGGGTATCCATGGGAAACGCATTGTCAGTCATAAGGACTGAGCCGTGGAAACCCGGGCCCCACCACATGGAAGATCTTCCTATGGCGTATTCTGTATTCCAGCCAGCAGGATTAATCCTCAAATGAGCGTCTTCAATATTAACATCAGTATCTTCAGAAGAATATCTTATGCCCGGCGTAACTGAGAAGGCGCATAATTCAGATAATTTAGCCCACGCAGTGGCTTTGATCCTGGCGTTAAAGCCGTCTTTTAAAACCCAGCCGTCTTTATTTTCAAAGAGCAAGCGGCCTTTATCAAGCTTGGCATATACTTTTTCAATCTTTACGTCATTCAGAATCTTTAGTGTATTTTTTGGAAGCGGCTGGTCAAAGGTAGAGGCAACTTCTACGCCTATAGCGACAAGTTCGACCCTGAATTCACCTATAAGTTTATTTAATAAATGCTCCAGGTAATCCTGTTCATTCCAGTTGAACTCTTTATCATAATCGCGGGCTTTATCAATGGCTGTTTTTACGATATAAGCCATTTTTATGCGGGATACAGGCCTGATTCCAATATCAGCTATGTCGCAAAGGCCTATGATGGCGAGTTTTTCTATAGCGTCGTAGCTCCAATGGCGCAAAGGCACATCAACAGAAGGCGATGCTTCAAGGATACAAGGAGCCAAAAAAATAAAAGATAAAATTAATATTAAAATTAGTCTCAAAAAAAACCACCTCAACCCCGTAGGAGGCCTACGGCCACCTACGGGGTTTCTTTAAACCAATTTATGGTTTCTTTTAAACCTTTTTCCAAATCGACTTTTGGCGACCAATCTAAGAGTTTTTTAGCTCTGGTTATATCAGGCTGGCGGACCTTTGGATCGTCTATGGGCAGAGGATTGTAAATAATCTTACTTTTGCTATTAGTGAGCTCAATGATCAATTTTGCCAGCTCTATGATTTTTAATTCATGAGGATTGCCGATATTTACAGGATTATGCGTATCTGACTGGCTAAGGCGGTAAATACCTTCTATAAGGTCAGTTACAAAGCAAAGGCTTCTTGTTTGATCGCCTTTTCCATAGACAGTAATAGGCTCGTTTTTTAATGCATGGGTTATAAAGTTTGGTATAACCCTGCCGTCATTTTTTCTCATCGAGGGGCCATAGGTATTAAAAATCCTGACTATTTTTGTATCAAGCTTATGCGTATTATGATACGCCATGGTGATGGCTTCGGCAAAGCGCTTGGCTTCGTCGTATACACCCCGGGGGCCGACGCAGTTTACATTGCCATAATAAGATTCCGGCTGGGGATTTACTTTAGGGTCGCCATAAACTTCTGAAGTAGAGGCGAGCAGGAATTTCGCGTTTTTAGCCTTGGCTACACCGAGGGTATTATGAGTGCCCAGGGAGCCAACCTTAAGAGTAGGTATGGGGTACATGAGATAATCTATTGGGCTCGCAGGCGAAGCAAAGTGCAAGATAAGATCAACCTCGTCTTTTAAGTCTATATGTTCAGATACATTATGTTTTATGAATTTAAAATCAGGATTTTTTTCAAGGTGGGAAATATTAGCAAGGCTTCCGGTTATAAGGTTATCCATACAAATAACCTTATAGCTTTCTTTTAAAAATCTATCGCATAGATGGGAGCCGAGAAATCCTGCTCCACCGGTGATTAATGCTGTTTTCATACATATTTTATCTTCTCGACTCAGGCAAAATATTCTTCGAGCTTGTCGAGAATCCCTCGACTTTACTCGGGACAGGAATATTTTGCCTTCGCTCGAAGAATATTAACTTACCTTTAATTTTCTTAAATCCTCATCCATCATCATCTTTACAAGCTCTTCGAATTTTACTTTTGGCTTCCAACCCAAAATGCGTTTTGCTTTTGAGTAGTCTCCTATAAGCTGATTTACTTCAGCAGGCCTAAAAAGCTCTTTATCCTGTTTCACGTACTTTTTCCAGTTAAGGCCTGCGTAGCTGAAAGCAAGCTCTACAAATTCCCTTACTGTATGGGCCTCGCCTGTTGCCACCACATAATCGTCAGGCTTCTTCTCCTGCAGTATAAGATACATAGCCTCAACAAAATCGCCTGAAAATCCCCAGTCGCGCTTGGCCTCGAGATTCCCAAGCTGTAGTTCTTTAGCAAGGCCTGCTTTTATGCGCGCCGCGCCAAGGGTAATCTTACGCGTTACAAATTCATATCCTCTCATAGGGGATTCATGGTTAAACAAAATACCGTTACAGGCAAATAGGCCGTATGCCTCTCGGTAATTGCGCGTAAGCTCAAAGCCAGCGACTTTGGAAATACCATAAGGAGAACGCGGATGAAAAGGCGTAGTTTCAGCCTGCGGCACCTCTCTTACCTGGCCAAACATCTCGCTAGAACCGGCAAAATAAAATTTACATTTAGGGGCTCTATGCTTTATGGCTGAAAGCATAAAAAGGGTACCGTTAATATTGGTATTGATCGTCGAGAACTCGTCTTCGAATGAATAGCTTACAAAACTCTGGGCTGCCAGGTGGTAGCACTCGTCAGGCTTTACCTTCTGGACAATATTAAATAGGCTGGCGTAACTTTCCAGAGAGCCAGCGTGGAGTTTTATTTTATTTAGAATAGGTTTTAGGCGCCATAATCTATGATCAGGGTCTTCCAATGCTACGCGTCGAACTATGCCGTGAACCTGATAGCCTTTATCTATTAACAGCCTGGATAAATACGCCCCGTCCTGGCCAGTGATGCCTGTAATTAAAGCTTTTTTCATTGTTTATCCTTTGCTTAACTTCTCGACTCTGCTACCGTTTTATGCTTTCGCGACCGCTCGAAGAATAACATGTCCCGAGCTTGTCGAGGGATACTGTTCGAGCGGACACAGTTCCTATACATGAAAGCCCAGTCGAGAACTACTTTAGTTTACTAAAGTATTCTATGGTTTTTTTCAATCCTTCTTCAAATCCTATTTCAGGTTTAAAACCGATTAGTTTTTGAGCCCTGGAAATATCCGCAAGCGTATGTAAGGCGTCGCCTGCTCTTATAGGGCCGAATTTTGGCAAAATGTTTTTACCAAGAATTTTATTTACATATTTTACTATATCAAGGACGCTATAGGCTTTGCCGCAGGCAACATTAAAAACTTCGCATTTTATACCTGGAGCAGCAGCTGATTTAATATTTGCCTGGACAACATTGGCCACATAAGTAAAATCGCGGGTTTGCCTGCCATCGCCATGTATAGGCGGAGGGGCATCCTTAAGTATGCAGGTTACAAATTTAGGGATAACTACAGCATATTCGTTTTCGAGAGACTGGCGCGGGCCAAAGACATTGAAATATCTCAGATTTACTGTTTCAAGGCCATAGATCTTGGAAAATATCCTGGAATAATATTCAGCTGCGAGCTTGGTAAGGCCATACGGAGATATGAGCTGTGGTAAAAAATCTTCTCTTTCGGGAAGCTTATCTATGTCTCCATAGATAGAACTGGAAGAGGCGATGACTACGCGCTTTACCTTAGCGTCCCTTGCGGCTGTAAGAATATTTAAAGTGCCGTTAATATTGACATCGTTATAAAGTTCAGGATTTGCAAGAGACTTTGGGACACTTCTAAGCGCTGCCTGGTGAAGGATATAATCTACGCCCTCAACTGCTTTAGCGACAAGCTCCTTGCTTCTAATATCGCCTTTTATAAGCTCTATTTTATTCAAAACTCCCTGCAGGTTTTCCATCCTGCCGGAACTAAAATCATCCAGGACATTGACCTTGTCGCCATTAGCTACAAGCGCATCAACTATGTGCGAACCTATAAAACCAGCCCCGCCTGTAACTAAAAATTTCATGATTCTCCTTTAACTTCTCGACTCCACTATCATGTTTCGCTCTCGTGACCGCTCGAAGAATAACATGCCCCGAGCTTGTCGAGGGATAGTGTTCGAGCGGACACATCGAAGAATATAGCTGCCTCGCAATACTGTTCGAGCAGACATGGCGTCTACGCATGTAAGCCCAGTCGAGAACTATAATTTTACTATATTTTTACTATTCTTAAAATCTTTTAACACATTGCGCGTATCGAAAATGAGTTTTGCGCTGTCCACTATCAATTTATAATCAACATCAGAGTGATCTGTAATAATTACCACAAGGTCGCTTGAAGAAATAATATCTTTAGTAAGCTTAACTGTGGTGATTTTTTTCCCGCCGTCTAATTCAAAGCCAGATACAAGCGGGTCATAGCAATGGACATAAGCGTCTTTTTTGATAAGGGAATCTATTATTTCAAGCGCCGGCGATTCCCTGATGTCATTTATGTCTTTTTTATATGTTATGCCTATTATTAGAATATTCGATCCTTTCAGGGGCTTTTTCTTCTCGTTTAATATATTGGTTATCTTATCAACTACATAATGCGGCATAAAGGAATTTATCTCGTCCGCAAGCTCAATAAACCTCGCCTCAAACCCATGCTGCCTCGCCTTCCAAGAAAGATATAATGGGTCAAGAGGAATGCAATTATGAGAGATTATCCCGTAAGAAGAAACAAACGTATTAGTATCCTCCACTTCAAGCGAATAAACCTTCTTGAGATTTATCCTGTCTATACTCTTTATCCTTGAAGTTACAAAGCCGTCATAACTTTTAAATATCTTGCTCTTCGGAGCCCTGATTTTATTTTTAATATATAAATCTATTTTTTCATCCTTTTTGCCAGCTAATAGCCCTCTTAGTTTCATTATATTTTCCAGGCCTGAGATATTAATAAGGCCCTCTCGAGCTTTAAAAGTAGGCATTATACCAAGGCTCTGTAAAAGAAAAACCACTTGATGAAAAAGTATAGGGCTACAAGAAAAATAATTAACGTTTAGCGAATTAGAATTATGCTTATAAATTCTATTATTCTTCCTGTAACTCATTTTTCCACATTTATAGTCTACGCCGCCATCGCCTCTTAATAAACCTGCTAAAAGATTTCTTCTATAATTAGCGGGAAAACCTAAAAAGGCATCAGGTATTCTCATAGATTTTGAGTTAATCCCGCATTCTAAAATATCTCTTATTAAAATGCCAAAAATATCTGAAGAGGCCTTTATACAATTTGTATGCCATCTTTTGGAATGATATTCAGAGTAACGAAGCCCTAATTTATTTAAAGTATTCTCTACATCGCTTATATATTCTTTCTCATCTCTATTAAATGAGAACCTAGTTCTTAGAGATCTATTTACGGTTAAGCATCTTTCGCTTAAATAATAACCTATGAGCCTGCAGAAATCCTCGTCTATTAAAATAGATGCCGGGGATCTTACCTGAGAAGGCCCTCTGCCTGTGCATAAATACAACCTGTTTGAATCCATATCTCTTAACTTATCTTTTATTTGAACATAAAGAGAAATCGGAATCTGGTTATATCTATAATAATCGCTGTAGTATTCATATTTGTCTTTTGCTAGAGGCGTAATAAAATCTCTATAATCTTTCCATAGGAAATCCCTAGGCTCTACCCGTATCTTGCTCTTTATAGGATTATCACTATTTAGCAGATATTCGATAAGATTAATCTTTATACCTGCACCTATATCAGCTTCTGGAAAATCATTCATCAATGGCATTTCTTCGCCAATTTTTATATCCTTGGCGAGTTTTACGGCTAATTTTCCATTTTGGATAAAAAGAGGGTGTCTGTCTGTAATTTTAATATGTCTTCCGTCTATAGTCTTAATTTCCAAAGAGGCGCCTGTGTATTTACGTTCAGTAAGGCATCTTACCTTTTTAAAAGACATTTTTCGGATAGTAGGGTTGAATGATAAAGTAAACAGATTTTCCGGAAGTAGAAAAAGAACGTTTTTATAATACATCTTTTTTATTTCCGGAATCTTTTTTAATTCTGCAAAAATATCCCCTATCGTAGTAAGTTTGACAGTGTCATTATTTTTTATCAAAATATACTCTTTTTCACTTAAACAGTGTCCGCCTATGCCTGGTCCTGGGTAAAATGGCATAAAGCCAAAAGGTTTTGTCTTGGCAGCATTGATAATCTCCCAGACATCAAGGTTCATTTTATGGCACATGAGAGCAAGTTCATTGACCATGGCGATATTGACGCTGCGAAAGGTATTCTCAAGGAGTTTTACCATTTCCGCGGAACGTGTGGAAGAAACAGAGACGACATCTTTTATTGCCTGGGAATATAATAGCCGGGCTAGCTCTGTACATTCAGCGGTAACGCCGCCTACGATTTTAGTAATATCTCTTGTTTTATATTTCGGGTTACCTGGATCCACTCTCTCAGGAGAAAATGCGAGGAAAAAATCTTTGCCTACCTTTAATCCATCTCCATTAAGTTTAGGAAGTATAATTTCTTCTGTAGTGCCGGGATACGTGGTGCTTTCCAGGATTACGAGCTGGCCTTTTTTCTTATTATTGGCTATAGCGTCGCTTGCTGAAAGTATGTAGGATATATCAGGTTCCTTGGTCTTACGCAGCGGCGTAGGCACACAAATGATAATAACGTCCATCTTATTTAAAAGCTTAGTATCAGTGGCGGCTTTTAATTTACCAGAAGCTATAAGAGATTTTACATCCTCTGAAGGCACATCCATGATATAAGAAATACCTTTATTGATGCTCGAGACCTTTTTATCGTTGGTGTCAAAGCCTATTACTTTAAATCCGGCTTTCGCGAACTCTACTGCCAGGGGAAGCCCCACATACCCCTGTCCGATTATCCCGATATTCGCCTTTTTAGATTGTATTTTAGACTTTAATTCGCTAAACATCTCTTCCTAATCCCAAACAACTTGACACTTTAACATTGTTAGAGTGTCAAGTTGTTTTAAGTTTTTGCCACCAGGTGGTATTGGCCTTATACCAGTTTATTGTTTCTTTTATGGCTGTGTTAAAGTTTTTGGACGGCTGCCAGCCTAATTTTTTAATCTTTGTTGAATCCAATGAATAGCGCCTGTCATGGCCCAGCCTATCAGGCACATAACAAATTATTTTATCGGTTTTGCCTATAAGTTTCAACATAATCTTTGTGAGCTCTATATTTGAGATTTCAAAACTTCCGCCTATATTATATATCTCTCCGATTTTGCCTTTATGCAGGGCCAGGCTTATAGCGCTGCAATTATCAATGACATATAGCCAGTCGCGGACATTAAGGCCATCGCCATAAAGCGGGACTTTTTTATTTTCCAAAAGGTTTGTGATAAAAAGCGGTATAACCTTTTCAGGATACTGGTATGGCCCAAAGTTATTGCTCGAGCGGGTTACAATAACAGGAAGTTTAAATGTGGTATAATACGCCAATACCAGATGGTCTCCTCCTGCTTTTGCCGCTGAATACGGGCTATTCGGGTGAAGAAGACTGGTTTCTTTAAAAGAGCCTTTTCTGATACTGCCGTACGTCTCGTCAGTTGAGATCTGAATAAATCTTTTAATTTTATGTTTTTTAGACGCTTCTAAAAGCGTATAGACGCCGTGGATATTGGTGCGGATAAAAGCTGACGCGTCTTCTATAGAACGGTCTACGTGACTCTCAGCCGCGAAATTAATTACTGCGTCACAGGATTTTATAGCACTTTCTACAGCTTTCTTATCGCAGATATCGCCTTTAATAAAAGTGTAGCGCTTATCGCTTTCTATATCTCTTAAATTATCCGGATTTCCGCAGTATGTAAGTTTATCCAAATTCACAATTTTATAGGCAGGGTATTTCTTAAGTATGTGCCTTATAAAATTAGAACCTATAAACCCGCATCCGCCAGTAACTAATATCTTCATAGTTTAATTAAAATATGTCTTGCAAGTAATCTATCGAGATTGCTTCGGCCTACGGCCTCGCAATGACGCCTCTATCCTTGCCACTAAGTTATTAGCGCGCAAGAGCGCTTCGTACGTACCGCAATCCGACCACCAGCCATCCAGAACGCTAAATGTCATCTGTCTGCGTTTTATGTACTCGTTATTCACGTCTGTGATTTCAAGCTCGCCTCTATTGGAAGGCTTTAAGGTTTTGATTATATCAAAAACCTTTTTATCATACATGTAGATGCCCGTAACAGCGTATTTTGATTTAGGGCGCTTGGGCTTTTCTATAATTTTTACAATCTGGCTGCCTTTTATTTCAGCAACGCCGAATCTTTCCGGGTCATTAACTTTTTTAAGAAGTATCTTGGCGCCTTTCGGCTGTTTGGAGAAATCATCCACGTAACGCTTAATGGACTTTTCTATTAAATTATCGCCCAATATTACTACGATTTTATCATTGTCTGCGAAATACCGGGCAAGCCTGAGCGCTTCTGCTATGCCGCCTTCGCCTTTCTGATAGGTGTAATTGATGGCCTTAAGCCCGAATTCAGAGCCATTGCCTAGAAGCCGCAGAAACTCGCCTGCATGATTGCCGCCAGTAACTATCAAAATATCTTTTATGCCTGCTTCCACTAGGGCCTCTATTGGATAATAAATCATCGGCTTACCATATACTGGCAAAAGATGTTTATTTGTTATCCTTGTCAATGGCTCAAGCCGCTTGCCTAAGCCTCCTGCTAATATTACGCCTTTCATAATGTGCCCTCTTTGTCTTTCTTCTCGACTCTGCTATCGTATCCTGCTTTCACGGCCGCTCGAAGAATATCCCTCGACTTCGCTCGGGACATGTTGTTCGAGCTTGTCGAGAACTATTTATTCCAGTCATACGGGATATTATTGTCAAATGCATCCATCCGGTATTCATCCGGTGTTTTATAATTATAAGCCATAGTAGGGACATTAATAACTATTGCTTCTATATCGCTTACGCATTTAAAACCATGGTATACAAGTTTTGGTATTTTAACAAGTATTGGGTTATCAAGAGAAATGACAAAATCATTTATTTCCTTATGTGTAGGCGAACCCTCCCTGCTGTCGTATAAAGCCAGGCGCATCACGCCTGATATACAGGTAAAATAATCATCCTGCAGTTTATGATAATGCCAGGCCTTAGCTACACCATGATACGCCGTAGTCATATACACCTGGCCGAATTTCTGGAAAATAGGCTCATCAGAGCGGAGTATTTCCATTAGCCTGCCGCGGCCATCCGGGATAATCTTCAATTTTTTTACTTCAACTCCTTTTATCATACGCCCTTTTACTTCTCGACTCTGCTCCCTTTATACGCTTTCATGACCGCTCGAAGAATATCCCTCGACTTCGCTCGGGACATGTTGTTCGAGCGGACATTACGGCTAAATCCGGCCGCCCAGTCGAGAACTATCTGCCGATGGAGATGTATTTAAAGCCGAGTTTACGCATCTTAGCCGGATCAAAGATATTTCTGCCGTCTATTATTAAAGGATTCCTTAATAGTTTTTTCACACGGCTCAGATTTATATGCTTAAACTCCTGCCATTCTGTCAATATCAAAAGCGCATCGCTATTCTTAGCTGTCTCGTAAGGATCTTTGCAGAATGTAACGCCTTTTAACAAAGGCCTGGCTTTTTCAAAAGCCTTTGGATCATAGGCCCTAATCCTGGCGCCAGACTGGGTTAAAGAATTTATTATATCTACAGAAGGGGCAAAACGCATATCATCTGTATTTGGCTTAAACGCAAGGCCGAGAACGCCTATAGTTTTATCCTTTATAATCCAGAGCTCCTTTTCAATCTTTTTAAGAAAAACCTGCTTCTGGTTTTCATTGACTGATCTCACTGATTTTAATATGCTGAACTCATAGCCTATCTTATCCGATATATGGATAAATGCATCCATGTCTTTTGGGAAACAGAATCCGCCGTATCCTATGCCGCTTTTTAAAAACGCCCTGCCGATTCTTTTATCAAGCCCCATGCCATAGCTCACCTTTTCTATGTCAGCTCCTGTCTTTTCGCAAATATTGGCAATGGAATTTATAAAAGAGATCTTTGTGGCAAGAAATGAGTTTGAAGCGTGTTTTATGAGCTCTGCGCTTTTTATGTCAGTGACTACTATTTCAGCTTTTATAGGTTTATATAATTTAGCGAGTATCTTTTTCGCTTTTTCGCTTTCCGCGCCTATTACAATCCTATCAGGATGCATAAAATCATATATAGCAGCGCCTTCTTTTAAGAACTCGGGGTTTGAGGCTACATCAAACTCAATGCCTTTTTTATTATTTATCTTTACAGTATGCTCAATCCATTTGCCTGTTTCAACAGGGACTGTGCTTTTTTCAATTATGAGGCGGTAGGACAGCATGTTCTTAGCGATCTCGGCGGCTACGTTTTCAATATAAGATAAATCTGCCTCGCCGCTTTGTTTAGGCGGAGTGCCGACGCAGATAAAAATAATAATGGACTTCTTTACAGCGTGTTCAATACTATCTGTAAAAACCAGCCTGCCCGCGATAACATTTTTCTTAACCATTTTATCAAGGCCTTTTTCAAAAAAAGGCATCTTGAGCTTTTTGAGAAGGGCTATTTTCTCAGGATCGTTATCAACGCAAATGACCTTATTGCCAAGCTCTGCGAAACACGCTCCTGTCACTAACCCAACATAGCCTGCGCCGATGATAGCTATATTCATAAAAATCCTTTCTTAAAAATCCAAAAATCTACTTATAAACATTACATATAAAACCTTTCCTAATTTTATTATCTATTATTAGATTATAGTTATATTTTAAGCATAGACAATTGAGAAAATTATATATCATGC
>MNVP01000002.1 GCA_001871815.1 Candidatus Omnitrophica bacterium CG1_02_40_15 | reverse complement strand
AAAAAGTTAAAAAATTGCAAACACTCTTTTGAGGTAAGCCTTCCTGCAGAAAAAGTAAAAGAGGTTTTTGATGAGGTTTACGGCGATATAGGAAAGCATGCGAGCGTGCCTGGATTCAGGCAGGGTAAGGCGCCACGAGATCTTTTAGAGCTCCATTATTCCAAAACTGCAAGGGAAGAGGTTTTAAAAAAGCTTATACCTGAAACCTACGAAAAGATTTTAGGAGAACATAAACTGGATCCTATAGGGTATCCTGACATAACTGATGTGAAGCTTGATATGAAAGAAGGTTTTTCATATAAGGCAAGTATTGAAACAAGGCCTGAGATTAATTTGAAAAATTACAAGGGCCTTAAATTAAAAAAGAAAAGCGTAGAAGTCAAAGAAGAGGACCTGGCGAAGAACCTGGAATACCTGAGGGAGATGCATTCTCAAAACGTGCCTAAGGAGGGCAGTTCGGAAAAGGAAAAAGTGCTCCCCAAACTTGACGATGAATTCGCTAAAGACCTGGGTTTAGAGAATCTGGAGAAAATGAAAGAGGCGGTAAAAGAGAATCTGAAGGCAAGATTGGAGCAGGAAAGCGAAGCTGACCTGGAAATTCAGATTATAGATAAACTTCTAGACAGCATGGATTTTGAAGTGCCTGAGACGCTTGTGAATTCAGAGAAAGAAAGATTAATAAAAGATGCGGATATGCGTATTAAGTATATGGAAGCGCTCCAGAAAAAAGAAAATCCGGATAAAAAATTTACCCTGGAAGAAAAGGATAAAAAAGAATTAGAGGAGAATGCTTATAAGCAGGCAGTCCGCCAGGTAAAAGCGTTTTTTATGCTGGATAAAATTGCGCAGGATGAAAAGATCTATTTAAAGGAAGAAGAGATGGAGGAATACATTGAAGGGTTAGCGTCTCAGCATAAAAAGACAAAAGATGAAATCAGGAGTTATCTGGAAAAAGGCCATGGCATGGATGGATTGGCTGTAAATATGAGAAATAAAAAGGTGATGGAGTTTTTGCTGAAGGAAGCGAAGATAGAATAATCGCGGAAATACGCGGAACTACGCTGAAACTCACGCATAATTTCTGCGTTTTTCCGCGCCTGCCCCGTATCTGAGCGAAGCGAATGGTATGGGGTTATGTTCCGCGTAGTTCAGCGATAAACAAAGGGGGCTAAAAATGTTAATTCCCATGGTAATAGAGCAGTCAGATAGAGGCGAAAGGGCATATGATATTTATTCAAGGCTTCTGAAAGACAGGATTATTTTTATTGGCTCGGCAATAAATGACATAGTCGCGAATGTAGTCATAGCCGAGATGCTTTTTCTTCAGATGGAAGACCGCGAAAGAGATATAAATATTTATATCAATAGCCCCGGGGGCGTGGTTACAGCAGGTATGGCAATATACGATACAATGCAGTTTATAAAACCTGCTGTGTGCACTTACTGCGTAGGACAAGCAGCCAGCATGGGAGCAGTCCTGCTAGCAGCAGGCGCAAAAGGGAAAAGATATGCGCTTCCGAATGCAAGGGTCATGATACACCAGCCATGGGGAGGGGTACAGGGCCAGGCATCAGATATTCATATACAGGCAAAAGAGATATTAAAGATGAGAGATAGGATTAACGAGATTCTGGCAAAGCATACAGGAAAGCCGCTTGATAAAATACAGAAGGATACTGACAGGGATTATTTTATGTCCAGTCAGGAGGCTTTGGAATACGGGGTTATAGACGAGATATTTACAGGAAACAAGAAATAATATCTGTGCTCAAGACCAGGTCTTGAGCACAGTAAACTGTGACCAAGACCTGGTCTTGAAGAATTAATAATAGGAGACAAGCATGATTAAAAATTATTTATTGACCCCCGGGCCGACACCAATACCGCCGAGAGTCCTAGAGACAATGGCAAGGCCGATTATTCATCACAGGACTCCTGAGTTTCAGAAAATTATTCAAGAGGTGGAGGAAGATTTAAAGTATGTGTATCAAACTAAGAATAAAGTCCTTATATTCGCAGCCTCCGGAACAGGCGCAATGGAAGGGTCCGTTATAAACCTGCTTTCTCCTGGAGACAAAGCCATCGTGGTGCGCGGCGGAAAATTCGGAGAGAGATTTGGGGAGATATGCAAGGCGTATGGTATTGAATTTACTGCAATAGATGTGGAGTGGGGAAAGGCAGTGGATCCTGAAATCATAAGGAATATTTTAGAAGAAGACGAACGACGAACGACGAATCACGAACGACGAATAAAGGCAGTGTATACGACATTGTGCGAGACATCTACTGGGGTTGCCACAGATATAGAGGCAGTCGGAAAAGTTTTGAAAAATTATGAAGCTGCGCTTGTAGTGGATGCAATAAGCGGCCTGGCAGCTATGCCTATTAAGACAGATGAATGGGGGGTAGATGTCTGTGTATCTGGATCTCAAAAAGGCCTGATGATCCCTCCAGGCCTTGCGTTTGTAAGCGTGAGCCCTAAGGCATGGGCATTGATTGAAAAATCAACCCTGCCAAAATATTATTTTGATTTCAAGGCATATAAAAAGGCGCTTACAAAGATAGACACGCCTTTTACACCTGCTGTGAATCTCGTGATCGCGCTCAGGGAGGCGTTAAAAATAATAAAAGAAGAAAGCATGGATGTTATATTCGATAGGCATAAAAAGATGGCTTTTTCAGTGCGCAGCGCTGTTAAGGCGATGGGATTGGAATTATTCAGCCCGGACGCTTATTCAGACGGAGTAACTGCTGTAAAAGTCCCTCAAGGCATAGACGGCGAAAAACTTGTTAAGACAATGAGAGATAAATATGGCGTTGGCATAGCAGGAGGCCAGGACAAGGTGAAAGGCAAGATTTTCAGGATAGCTACAATGGGCTATATAACCCCATCGGATCTTATTGTATGCATGGCTACTCTTGAGGCCGTGCTTCTAGATATGGGATATAAATTCCAGCTAGGTTCAGGTGTGAGGGCGCTTGAAGAAACGCTTAAATAATCGCAACAACTTGACATTTTAACAATGTTGAAATGTCAAGTTGTTTGGAAGGGGAGAGAGAGGCATGTTTAAGATACTAGTGAGTGATCCGTTGGCGCAAGAAGGCGTGGATATACTTAAAAAGGTAAAAGAATTTCAGGTGGATGTGAAGCATAAATTGCCTCCTGAAGAATTGAAGAAAATAATAAAAGATTATGACGCGCTTTTAGTCAGAAGCGAAACAAAGGTTACAAAAGAGATTATAGAAGCTGCCACTAATCTAAAGGTGATAGGCAGGGCTGGAGTCGGCCTTGACAATGTTGATCTATCGGCTGCTTCCAAGAGGGGCATTATAGTTATGAATACTCCCGGCGGGAATACAATGTCCACAGCAGAACACGCTGTATCTCTTATGCTTTCTCTTTCCAGAAACATACCTCAGGCAGACGCGTCTATTAAAAGAGGGGAGTGGGAAAGAAAAAAATTTATGGGCACAGAGGTATATGGGAAGACTCTTGGCATAATAGGCCTTGGCAGGATCGGAACTGAGGTTGCAAAACGCGCTATTAGTTTCGGAATGAAGGTTATAGCCTATGACCCGTTTTTATCCATGGATAAGGCAAATGAACTCGGGATAGAATCAGGTGAATTAAAAGAAATATTTAAAAGAGCAGATTATATTACGGTCCACTCTCCTCTTACAGAAGAGACAAAGCATATTATTGATAAAGATGCGGTAGATTATATGAAACATGGCGTGAGGATTATAAATTGCGCAAGAGGCGGCATAATAGACGAAAAGGCAATTCTCGAAGGTATAAATAGCGGTAAGATTGCCGGCGCTGCTTTTGACGTTTATGAAAAAGAGCCGCCTGCGAAAGACAACCCTTTGTTTAAATGCGATAAGGTTGTATTGACTCCTCATCTCGGAGCTTCAACTGAAGAGGCGCAGATAAATGTAGCTGTTGAAATCGCTGATAGCGCAAGGGACGCGCTCCTGGGGTGCGGGATAAGAAACGCAGTCAATGTGCCTTGCGTTGATTTTGAATTATATAAAATACTGCAGCCTTATATAAATCTAGGAGAAAAAATAGGCGCTCTTGCGTCCCAGTTAACTAAGGGCAGGACTCAGGATGTCCAGATAAAATATTCCGGGGATGTGGTTAAATACAACCTATCTCCGATTACGGTCGCTGTTGTTAAAGGAGTATTATCTCCGGTATTGCAGGAAACAGTTAATTATGTAAATTCCCTTATTGTGGCAAAGGAGCGCGGTATAAAGATAGAAGAGATGAAAGGGACAATGCTTGAGGAATATTCAAGCCTTATAAGCGTAGAGATAAAGACAGATACTGGAGTCAGGTCTGTTTCAGGGACACTATTTACCAAAAAAGACCCAAGGATTGTAAAGATAGATGAATTCCATGTGGATGCGATTCCTGAAGGCTATATGATAGTAGCTCATAATATAGATGTGCCTGGTATTATAGGTATAATGGGCACTATTTTAGGGAAGAATAATATAAATATAGCTACTATGACATTTGGCAGGGAAAAACCGGGCGGTAAGACATTATCAGTCCTTAATGTAGATAGCCTTGTTTCAGAAAAGATATTGAATGAGATAAGGAAGGAAAAGAATATATTAGATGCGGCGTTAATAAAGCTATAAGCTTTAAGCTGTAAGTTTTAAGCTTAAAGTTGTAAGAGTTGTAAAAATATGGATTTTGTTTTTAGCTTATAACTTAAAACTTATAGCTTAAAGCTGAATAAATAAAGGAGATACAATGATAATATAGCGCGCTCGGTACACTATGGTAATATATAACCAAAAAGGGGTGCGCTATGCAGTATTATATAGGTGTGGATAACCACAAAAAGTTCAGCTATATGTCAGTAATGGACGCAAAGGGCATTGTGGTGAAAGAGGGCAGAGTGGTAAATACGAAAGAAGCGGTAAATAAGTTTTTAGGCACAGAATATACTCAAAATACCTCTGCGG
>MNVP01000067.1 GCA_001871815.1 Candidatus Omnitrophica bacterium CG1_02_40_15 | reverse complement strand
TGTACCCGAACGAAGATGTGGCTAAAAAAAGAATAGCTTAGTGAGTGGTACAGGGGGTTCATGGTAAACCATTTTGCTCGCTTGCCCTGTACCCGAACGAAGATGTGGCTAAAAAAAGAATAGCTTAGTGAGTGGTACAGGGGGTTCATGGTAAACCATTTTGCTCGCTTGCCCTGTACCCGAACGAAGATGTGGCTAAAAAAAGAATAGCTTAGTGAGTGGTACAGGGCCAAAGGAATAACGGCTACTTAATTATTTCTCTTCGTTCTTTTACGTAGTTGCTTCCAGGAAGGCTTTTGGCGTATTCTTTTAGTTCAGCGCCTAATTCACCAACTTCTCCCACATGATTGATTTTATTCTTCTCGTTAGTTACAACTCCTATTGACACTGAAAGAAGAGGGATCTTTTTGATTTTTTTCTGCCGATCTTTCCCTATTATATAGCCTTTTTTAAGGTCTTCTTTATTGTATAGCCCAGGAACCATTGAGCTGAAGTCGGCTATGATTTTTTTGCACAACTCATCTACTTTATCAGGAGCTGTTACTACTACAAAATCATCGCCTCCTATATGGCCTATAAAATCCTGAGGCGTGCCTTTTTTCTGCACAGAGTCTATCAGTATCCTGGCGGTATTTTTTATTACCTCATCGCCTTTTTCAAATCCGTATTTATCATTAAATGCCTTGAATTTATCAAGGTCAACATAGCACACTGCAAAAAGTTCATTTTTATTTATTCGAATGCGCAGCTCATTTATTATAGAAACATTACCAGGAAGCCTTGTAAGCGGGTTCGCATCCAGATCTCTAGCTGTTCTGCGAAGCACCATTTTTACCCTGGCTACTAATTCCTGGGGCTCAAAAGGCTTCACCATATAATCGTCAGCGCCTGCGTTGATGCCATATATCTTATCAGTTACCTCGCCTTTACCTGTAAGCATTATAATAGGCATGTGTTGTATCAGTATGTCCTGTTTCAATATTTTGCATACCTCATCTCCGCACATCCTAGGCATTTTAAAATCTGTTATAAGAAGGTCAGGGGTGGATTTTTTTATCATCTCAATAGCTTCTTTGCCGTCATGCGCCTCTAAAACTTCATAACCTTCTGCTTCAAGAGTTATTTTTATGACATCCAGTATATCCAGATCATCGTCTGTTATTAGTATTTTTTCTTTTAACATACTCTCTCGCTCTCTTTGTTAATCGCGGTTCTTCAATATTTTGGCAACGTAAATGTGAACCTTGTGCCTTTGCCTAATTCGCTATCAAACCAGATTTTGCCCTTATGAGCCTCTATTATTTTTTTAACAAGAGACAGGCCAAGCCCGGATCCTTTTATCTTCTGGTCCAGGGCATTATCTGCCCTGAAAAATTCCTGAAATACTTTTGGTATATCCTGAGGAGGGATGCCTATGCCTGTGTCCTCTATGCTGAATTGGATATCATCATTTTTTTCTTCCATTTCAATGATTACCATGCCTTTCTCAGGGGTGAATTTTACAGCGTTGCTTAAAAGATTCAAAAATACTCTTTCTATCTGGCTTGGGTCAACTTTTATCCTGTCGAATTTTATTTTAGAGTTTATTTTTAATGAGATATTTTTTTCTTTAACCTGGGGAGTGATTATATCCACAATTGAATCCAGCATTTCTTTTATAGAGACGTCTTTCATCTCCATCTGAACCTTCCCAGATTCTATCCTGGCTATATCCAGGAGGTTATTTATCAGATGGACCAGGCTATTTGAGTGTTTATCTATCTTTTCCAGCCGTTCTTTCTGAGCTGGCAAAACATCCCCCAGTTTGCCTGTCATCAGGATCGAGGCATAACCTTTTATAGATGTCAGAGGCGTGCGTAGTTCATGAGATACGCTAGATATGAAATCAGACTTCATTTTATTGAGTTTTTTAAGCTCTTCATTTAATTTTTCGAGTTCATGGGTGCGTTCTGCAACCCTTCTTTCCAGTTCCTTATGCGAACCGAAAAGTTCTGTGTAGAGTTTTGTGTTTTCAATAGCTGTCCCTATTTGGCTGGAGAGTATGGACAAAAGTTCAGAATCGCCTTCAACGACTTTGTCATACACAGAAGTGTTTCCCATAAGTATAAAACCAACAGATTCGTCTTTTACTGCGATGGGGGCTGTTATAAAAGATTCTATGTTTAAGATATCCAGAAGATCGTATTCCTGGCTCGCGCTTTCAGTGTCTCTATTGATTAGCATGGGTTTTTCTTTTTTAAATAGCAAATTAGCAAACCTTCTTTTATTAAGATCCAATTCTATTATTTTTATTTCAGCATCAGAATAACCTATGGAACTTTTTGTCACGAGCATGCCTGAGAGATTGTCCTTTAACATAATCAATAATTTTGAAAAACCTAATTTAAGCACAAAAGGCTGGTTTATCAGGCTAAAAATATTTTCTATATTAAAAGTAGCGCTTACCTCTTTGCCAAGTTCGTGAAGCGTGTATAGGCCTGTTATTTTCCTGTCCAGGTCTTCTTGTGCCTTGTTAAGCGCCAAGTCAGTTTTTATGATTATCTTTGCCTGGCTATCCAGCTGATCTATTATATCCTGTAATCTTTTATTTAGTTTTTCAGACCCTCTGCGCCTATTTCTTTCAAAATAATATAGTATAAAAAGAACGCCAATAATTAAAGCAGAGATTATTATATATATATCCATAGTTACTCTGAAAATAATACTATAGAGATACTCTGGTTATTAAAATGGCACTGGCCTTTAGATTCTTTTACGTTGAAAGGCGCGTATTCTCCCAGCGTGTAGCATCCCAAAATAGGTATATTTTTACCTATAATTTTTTTCACAGCATCTATTTCTTTGTAGGCGTCTTTTCTTAGTAATAATAACCTGCTTATGTCGCTGAACATAATGGCAAATTCTATTTTTGTGTTTTTGCTATTACTTATAGCCATTAACGCAGCCTTTTTTGCAGATTCCAAGACAAGGTCTTTATCGCCTATCATCAAGCTTATATACTCATCTTCTTGTACATCTCCGTTTAAAATAAGGCTTCCGTTCTCCTCTATTGTTAAAGGGACTCTTGTAAGATACTCTTTATCTTTATTGATCCAACACATTCCAATAGGATAATTAATGCCTAGTTTGCAGATATTTTCATTTCTAAGCCTCTCAAAAGATCTTTCAAAATAATCCTCATATATTTCCACAGCGATTTTTTTATCTATCTCTTTTATGATATTGGATTTTGCTTTTGTGACTTTATGCGGTTTTCCTATAGGCTGCCATCCGCTGGATTGCCCCATGCCTAACTTTATGCCTCCTGATAATAGAATTCCCACTATAGAATTCGTATATATCTCGCCATTTATATATTGATATGTTTTTTCAATGCATGATTTATTGCACGCGCCTCCGCCTATTATAGGAAAACTTGTTCCCAGTACTTCCTGCGCGCCTCTTAAAATATCAGCGCTGTTTCCTGACAGACTGTCAGAAAACATCATATAAAGCTGTTTTAGACTCTGCGTTGAGCCAGAAGCCTGTATACTAGCTTTGTGCCCTGCTAAACGCGAAGACTTATTAATCTCGCGGCCTATCCCGTAAGAGAATTCAATAGAATTAGAGCTGATTATAAATACAGCTACAGAGTCTCTGTGAGAACCATAGGTAGAAATAGACCCTATGCTGGAGCATCCTATTAATGGCGCATCTCTTATTATAGAGCGTATACCTTTTATTACGGCCTCTTGATCGAATATTGTAGATATAAATGTAATTATTATACTGGGGTCTTTTTTTTCTATTTGATAATAAGCGTTTAAGGCAGCTTCTTTACCTGAGGCGAAAGAATCTAATTTAGTGCTTATACCGGTCCCGATAATAGTAGCCATATAACTATTTCAAATAATACACAATAATAATATAGGTGTCAATGTTAAAATCCAACTTTTAAAATTATTTGACTTTTGGATTTCTTTCATTATAATATAAAATAGGTTTATGGTTAGGATTAAAAGCAATAGGATAAAACTTGAGAACAAGGTTTTATATAATCCCAAAATTTGCAATGGAAGTTATTTTCCCGATAATAAAGGCTTGCAGGAAAATATGCGGGCGAATTTTGCTATTGCAAAATTCGGGATAATAAGAGTACTTTGTTAAAATTAGTAAAAGTAGCAAATTGAAAATACTTTATGGCGCTTTTCAGGTTAGAGGCCTTATCGTCTAGCCTGGTCCAGGACGTCAGATTCTCGATCTGAAGACAGGGGTTCAAATCCCCTTAGGGCTACCAGCCAATAAACTTATTTATATGCTGCTAGGGGGCTAGGATAAAGCAGACAATCGTATCGTATATAGCATAGTTATTTGAAAATGAAGCCCACCCGGGCTTAAGCCCGGAGTTCTTGGGTGGAATACTGAGCCCGTCATTGGTTTCTGTGGCGGGCGCATGTATAAACGAACGAGCTAAAGAAAGGAGGATGTGATGGAAAAAAAATACAAAGTTCTGGAAATCAGTTCTGTAGTATTTAAAGTTTTATCATGGGTTTCTCTGGCTGTGGGGATAGTAGCTGCTATTGTCATATTCATAGGAGGCGGCACGCCAGAGGCTCCTAAAGTAACAGGTTTTATAGGGCTTTTATTAGGAATAGTATATTTCTTTATATTTCTTGTTACAGCAGAAGTAGTGACACTGCTTTTAGAAATACGTTCAAAAGTTGAAAAAAGCGCATAGTTTTTCATGGTATAGGAAAGTATAAAACACTTTCCTAACCACTGAAAATCGCCTGCCTATCGGCAAGCAAGCATTGAAGTTATCGCGAAGCGATTTTCTTGTATATTTGGATTTAACCAACTTCCGAAGTTGCCGAATGGCGGCTTCGGAAGTTTTGTGTGTGGGGAACCAAGCCACTATAAAAACTAATCAGTTCTTATAAAAATTCAATATTGTTCGAAAGGACATATCGACTAAATTTAAGCGCTCAGTCGAGAACCTTATAATTTAAAAATTTGCAAAAGAGTTAATAAATTAAATTTAAGAAGTATTTTAGCAGAAAATAAAACATTGACGTTTAAATATAAAAAGAAGTATAATACAAGAAAATCGTTTCGCGATAACTTTTATCCCCTGACGGGGAGGGTTCC
>MNVP01000031.1 GCA_001871815.1 Candidatus Omnitrophica bacterium CG1_02_40_15 | reverse complement strand
TGAACAGTGCTTCAGAGCCGATGGGCAAAATTTTGGGTGGGGACAAAATTTTGCCCAAAAGAAAGAACAAAAAATCAAAAGGTATCAAAGAACAGATTTTGATGTAAAAATAATGTTTATATGGTAAAATAATATAAAGAAATATCTGTTTATAATTATACATTTACAAGTATACATAAGTCAAGAGGAAAATATGATTGGTAATAATGTCAGAAGGATTAGAAAGAAAAAAGGGCTCTCTCAAGAAAAACTCGCGCGTCTTGCGGATATCTCGCTAAACACTCTCGCTAAAATCGAGTTGGGTTTTGCTAAAAAGCCGATAATTCAAACGGTCGTTAAATTAGCGAAGGCGTTGGAAGTGAGTATAGATGAACTGGTGAAAGAATAACGCGGCTTAAAAAGATGAAATATGGGTATCTTTCATAAAAAATTTGAAAATAAAAAAGAAATTATGTATAAAGTAATCTTAGCGAAAATTTCTAATCCGCTTATGGATAAAATAGATGCAATCGAGGAAAGAGAGGTCAGAGATTTCTTTAAAATAATTTTGGATGCTGCTGAAAGGTCTTTGCGTGGTATTTTGTTTATGGCTCCAGAAGAGTTTAATTTTAAGAAACAGATAACAAAAGAGGAGATTGATTTTTGGCTCAGCAAAGTATCTTTAGCTCTCATGTCTTATTCTTACTATTTTTACGGTGACTCTTCCGAAATAAAAAAAATCAGAATTTTTAATTTTGTGTCAAAATCGCTGATTGACTCCGGGGCTTATTGGCAGAAAATGTTTGATTACTATAATCAAATCTTTAATGAGAATATTGGACAGAAAGAAATTGACCATTATGCTTCTGGGTTAAAAGAAGACGTTGAAAAAGGATATTCTGAATCCGGGGGTATGGAAAAAGTCAATGAATTAACTACGAGAGATTCCAAAACCATAACTTCTGAATTGTTGCAGAAAATCTGGAAAGAAAATATTAATTCCAACGAAAGGAAAGGTTTATTTTTGGGTATGAGAATATGGCAAGCACATCAACAAATTGTTCAACCTTTTCTCGCAAAGTTCTTGAGAGAATATTAGTATCATTGGGTATGCCATGAGTGAATACAACAAAGAGTTGGCGGTCAATGATATTCGTAAATTTAGAAACTAAAGTTACAAAGAGGATATAAAACCTTGGAAAAGCTCATTTTGTGTTTTAGTGAGATACGGACAACTAAAAGGGCACAGTAATTTTAAGTCAAGCATTAGACTTTTTTAATCGCTAATTTGGACGCGAGTGATAACCAAAAGCTATGGATAAAAAAGATTTGGCACGCCGAAAGACACCGGAAGAGCACGAATTAGAAGAGAAACAGGTAGAATTTACTTGTTTAGAGCAAGAGTTGGTTAAAAAAGAGCTTGAATTAGTTACATTACAGGCCGAGTTACATGCTTTTCAGAATAGATATCTTCGTATCGTTGGAATTAAGTATTCCGAACTAGATGAAATTAATGCTCAAATCGCTGAATGCTTGGCTGAATTAAGGCCCAAAGATGCAAAAGCACGAGAACAGGCAAAACGCGCACGGGAGCAAGCCGAAGATTCTGCTCATACAGCAGAAGAGATTAAGAAAACCAAACCCGCCAAAGATTTCGAGTCAAATGAGCGTTTGAAAAGTTTATATAGAAAATTGGCAATGCTTATACATCCAGATACGACAACAGATCCTAAAGAAAAGGAACGGCGTCATCGCCTTATGGTTGAGATAAATCGTGCCTACGAAGAAGGCGATGAGGAGTCTTTACAAAAGATACTCGATGAATGGGAAAGTAGTCCTGATTCGGTTCAGGGCGAAGGGACTGCCGCAGAACTTGTACGCACTATCCGTAAGATTTCGCAGGTCAAGAAACGATTGTCAGAGATTGAGAAAGAGATTGTTAAGCTAAGGCAATCCGAGCTTTGTCAATTGAAAGTTAAGGTTGAAGAAGTAAAAGACAGCGGAAGGGATCTTCTTGCAGAAATGGCGGCTCAAATTGAGAAACAAATATCAGAGGCAAGAAAACAATTGAATGTATTGCGCAAGAGCGAGAAATAAATGACCAAAGATACCCGCCCAGATAATTCCGGCTTAATTCCAGCACCTCGAAGAGAGCTTATTAAAACCTCTTCACTCATAAGCCGGGGGCTGGATTTAGCTAAAAATATTACTGTTTTTTTATCTTCGGGTAAGCGTGAATCGCTTAAGATGTACCTTAAAGAAATACGCGGAATTCCATTGTTGACTCCTGAAGAAGAGATTAGATTAGCCAAGAGGATAAGAGCAGGAGATCAAGATGCGCGTAATAAGATGTTTCGTTCAAACCTGCGTTTAGTTGTTAAAATAGCTATAAAATATATACAGATAGGGATACCGTTGCTTGATTTAATTAAAGAAGGCAATACGAAGTTAATGAAAGCCGTGGATAAATTTGATGCTAGGAAAGGATTTCGTTTTTCAAGTTTTGCTACACCGTGGATTGAACAGGGCATTACGAATTTAATCACCAAAGAAGGGAAGAATGCGGAATTTAACAATCCGATTATAGTCCATAGCGTGGCCGACGAATACGAATATATTTCTCAGCAATGTTGTATATGCGGCGGTGAGCTTAAGGTAATCAGGCAAAGTTTTAAGCCTGTACCATTTGAGCAAGATACTCTTATAACAAAATGCGAAATATGTTCCAAGAAAAAGAAATTTGTATTTGATATAAGCGGATTTTTCAATGAGCAAGGGAAAGACATTTTATTTAAAAAAGTATATATAAAAAAGGGGTTAAACAATGACGCTTAAATGGACTGATTTTGAAATACCTTTGTTAGAGGCATTAGAGAAACTGAATGGTTCCGGGAAAACATCCGATATTTACCCAGTGGTCGAGGAGATTATGAAGCTCAACCGCGATGCTCATCCCAAAGAATATTAAAAATATAAGAAAGGTCAGATTGTCTGGGTCAATAAGCTTCAATGGGCAAGAGAATATTTGAAAAGAAAAGGACAGCTTGACGGTTCAGAACACGGAATTTGGAAAATAACCCCTGCTGGCAGAGAAAGAGTGCGTATTTCTAAAGAAACTGCAAGGGATCCAGATGCAGGATTAGTGAAACTACATGGAATAGATTTAGAGATTATTAATACAGCTGAAAATCCAGAAAAGGCATTCCAGGAAATGGAGAATATCCGTCAACATGAAACTGGTGATATTCTAGGTGTTAAAGGCATTGTATATGAACCAATAAATGAACAAGGGGTAATTTTATTATTTGCGGCTCTAGCCGACGAGTTAGGTTTCCAAATAGAAGCTGTGAGGAGTGAATTTCCCGACGCCCTTCTTAGAAGAAAGAATATAAAAGGTAATTGGACGAATTGTAAGGTTGAGTTTGAATATAAATCGAGTAGCTTTAAGACGCACGGGCACAATCCTAAGCAGTGCGACTTAATAATATGCTGGGAGCATGACTGGAAAGAATACCCGATCGAGGTTATCTGTTTAAAAGAAATCGCCAAAAAGTTTAAAGAAAAATAAATTGTGTATCAAAAAGGAAGTGAAAAATGTCTATAAAGAAAAAACTTTTTGAAAAAATTCAAGAATATCGCGAAATTCTTAAAGAACGAGCAGAAATTGAAAGTAAAAATCCCGGTATATCTGATTCAGACTTATGCAAGATTAATGATGAATATGCTGGTTTGTCTAGGCGCGAAACGATTGTACAAGATGAAATAGACAGTCTAATGCTGGATTTTAAAGCAACGCCATTAGATAATCTTAATTCTGATGAAATCAAGGAATTAGACTTTTTCTTCAGATCTTCGGATTTAAGCTTTGAGCAAAATATTGAAAAACATCTAGATTTTCGATTATTCGTGCTAAAAGAAGAAATAAGATATACGGAGAGATATAAAGAAATAAAGCCCCTTGCATTAGTAGATAATCTCGTTCCGCATACCCGCGGTTTTTATACTGAAGCCGTTAGGTGTTATGAGTATGGTTTTTTTGAAGCCAGCTGTGTTTTATGCCGAGCCATAATCGAGTCTATAGCGGAAAGGTATATTAAGAATAGCGGCAAAGGACATTTACTAGTTGGTAAAGATAACGATAAGAAAGGACGTTCCATTCTGGATATTTTAAAGAATGAATTGGCAATGCCGATAGAAATTATCAAACTATATTCTCAAATAGTTGGCAAAGCAGACAATATACTCCATGATGAAAAGGAGAAAACGTCTCCAGAGAATGCTTTACAAACAATTCAATCATTACAATTGTTTATCAAGAAATTTCCTAAAACCTTATAAGTTATGCTTAATAAATTTGTATTTTTTGCATTTTCTATCTTGTTCGTTGCGAGTCACGTTTTCTCTACCTTTGCCATTCTTCCCTCCTGGGAAGAAAAATACTCCGAAGAATCAAGTCTATACCTTCTTTTGAAAAAGGCAGTTGAGTTGCATAAAGACTGGTTAACGCGATTTAATCAAGTACGTATAAAATGAAAAAACTTCTTAAAATGTTTCTAGTCATTTTCCTCGTAGGTACATTAGCTTACACGGGCTACGAAATCTCCAGATTATCCAATCGCGTCCAAAAAATAGAAAATAAACTCGGCGGCCCCAAGAAGATAGCCTGCAATGAAAGAGACACTGTAGCGAAGGTGCGTCGTTCAGTAGTCCGCGTCGTTGGTGGGGAATTAGAAGGGTCGGGTTTTGCAATTCAGAAAGGCGGTTTTATTTTAACTAACTTTCATGTGATTGCCTCTGAACCAGATCCAAAAGTTATATTACCCGATAATACTTTTGAGACAGGCCAGGTCATTATGGCCGACAAGGATGCGGACCTCGCCGTTATTAAGATCAAAAAAGACCTTCCGGCGGTCAGCTTAGCGCGTCTTGGTGGGATGAACCCAGCGGAAGAAATCTTGGCCATAGGCTATCCGCTCGGAGGCAGCCTTCCTGGTGAGTCGTCTGTTATTCGGGGGTCATTTTCAAGATGCGCAAAAGATAAGAAAAATGGCGTCCAATATTTACAAACGGATATGACCATGGTTTCTGGAATAAGCGGTGGCCCGATGGTGAATATCTGCGGAGAAGTAGTTGGGATTAATACCTCAGGTCTCTTATTAGGAGGAATGGGTATGGCTATCTCCTCTGATTCCATAAAGGAGAAATGTCATCAGATGACCATCTCAAAAGCCTCGTGCAAGGACGTACGGAAAA
>MNVP01000074.1 GCA_001871815.1 Candidatus Omnitrophica bacterium CG1_02_40_15 | reverse complement strand
ACGACCAACGGTTGGGGCATATCGGATACGCTCTTGTCAGGAATATTGAGCGCAGGGATTGAGCACATTCTATTTTCTGTTCAGACCCCGGATAAGGATTCTTTCGCGCTACGTCACGCGCCGGTTGATTTTTTAGCATATAGAAAGAAGATATGTACTTTAATTGCGAGAATAGTTGAACAAAGTTCTACAAAAGTCACACTTTCTTTTTTGACTACGCCTTTACCATTCTTCCTCCTCCCGAGTAAAAAATATCACATTGTTTGCAATAGAAGAGAACTTGTTTTCTTTTTTAAGGAATGGTTAGATGAGATTGCTTCAGCAATGCATGGGAAGGTGTTTCATGAGAGATTGCAAAACAAAAATAAATTGCTTTTAAAGCGGCTGTCGTCTTTTAATATGTTTGGATGGAATAAATTTAATGTAACCAAGAACTTTTCTCTTGAGACGAGGGTATTGGGTGATTGGGTTCATCAAGGATTGTCTGGGGGTAGAATTTCTCGGGCTCATATTGGCTATTGTGAAGGACTTAAAACCCATTTTGGTATTCTTAGCAATGGAGACATGGTGTTTTGTTGTGTTGATTATGATGGAAAGACTTGTTTTGGCAATTTGAAGCAAGTTGCAATTAAAGAGGCATTGGCTCAACAAAGAATAAGGAATGTCATTCAGGGGTTTGAAAAATTAAAAGTAAAAGAAGAATATTGTCAGAGATGTCTTGGCGATATATCTTTTTCTAAATCAATCGTTCGTCAGCTTGGTTCGATTTTTTATTTTAAAGTGTATCGTCGTTGGTGGGAAAATGAGAGGAATAAAAAAGAAGTATTGTTATGCGGCTAATCTCTTCGGATAAAGAAATTGTGGTTACAGGTGTCGGTGTAGTAACGCCTTTGGAGCACGGGGCTGGGGTAGATACCTTTTGGAATGAATTATGTAGAGGAGCTAATGCTATCGGGCCTATTAGAGGATTTGATGTGCAAGGGTATAAATGTAATGTTGGTGCAGAAGTCAATGATTTCGAGTCATTCTTGGAAGACTATTGGAGAGAAGGCCACGATCGCTGTACGCAACTATTTGCTTTAGCTTGCCAGTATGCACTACATGATGCCGCGGTTAATAATATTTCAAAAGAATCTACTGGTGTTGCCGTGGGAACTATCCTCGGAGGCATAGCCTCTGGAGTTAAACACATGGAGGCACGCTATTTCCGAGCAGAAGAAGGTGATCAGAATCTTCTAAAGAAATATTGCCTACATTCTGTTGCTTCTTCTGTTGCGAGACGGTTTTCTTTGCAGGGACCAGTTCTTTCGATCAATACTGCCTGCTGTTCAGGTGCTGATGCTATTCGTTACGCAGCTATGCAGCTACAGAATGATAGAGCTACTATGATGATTGCAGGAGGTGTAGATATACTAAGTGAGTTTGCGTTTCGTGGTTTTAGCGCACTGAACGCCCTCACTACTGAAGGGAAAGTTCGCCCTTTCGATAGGAGGCGGACTGGCTTGGCTTTGGGAGAAGGAGCTGGAGTTGTTGTGCTGGAAGAGAAGAGTCATGCGCGTGAGCGGGGCGCAAGGATATATTGTACATTGTCAGGCGCAGGATCTTCTGCAGATGCTTGTCATTTAGTGAGACCAGATAGAGAGGGAGAAGGTCTTTCGCGGGCAATGAATATTGCCTTAGCGCAGGCGAGTGCAATCCCAAATAGCATAGATTATATTTGTGCTCATGGTACCGGAACTTTGTATAATGACGCAATGGAAACCAAGTCAATAAAACGTACCTTTAAAGAAGAGGCCTACTTAGTTAGAATTAGTTCAATTAAGTCCATGATAGGCCATACACTAGGAGCAGCATCAGCGATAGAGGCGATTACTTGTATCAAAGCTATCGAGGGGAGTGCTATTCCTCCAACGATTAATTATGGGGAGGCTGATCCAGAGTGTGATTTAGCGTATGTTGTGAATTTCGCACATAAACAGGAAGTGAACGCATGTATGTCTCTATCGGCAGGGTTCGGAGGACAAAATACAGCGTTAATTTTTAAGAGAATAGAGTCTTGATGAAAGCTGAAATAGCAGTTACTGGTGTGTGTGTGTTAAGCAGCGCTGGGGAAACTTTGTCCGTATTATGTAAACAAAGTATTGCAGAGAATGAAATAGCGCTACAAATAGATCTTCAGACCTACGAAAGGGAGCTTAGCGCAGTTAATACAGGTGCGCACGAGCTCTACCGTATTCAAAAATTATTATTAGTGGCATTTCTAAAAGCATCAAAGATGGCTGGAGTTTCTTCGAGCAATGTCCTCTCAGAGAAGATAGGCGTATTTTTGGGCAATAGTTACGGTTTAGAAGGTTTTAAATCAGAGTTTTTTCGTCTGTATAAAAAAAGCGATCCTGACTTAACGAGCCCAACTTTGTTTCCTTTTACTACAGCTAATGCGCTTGCATCGTGGCTAGCGATTCAAATAGAGGCCAAAGGACCTAATCTTACCTTTGTTAGCGGTTGTACTTCTTCTTCCCAAGCTATACTGGCAGCCTGTGATGCTCTTGTTTCTAATGAATGCGAAGTGGCTTTTGTAGGAGGAGTTAATCTTGTAAATCACGATTTTCATGATGAATTGAGCGCTTCAGGATTTCGATATGAATCTGTGGGCATGCTTGTATTAGAAAAACAATATGAAAAAGTTAGTAAAAAAAAATAACCGCTTGCTTTTATGAAACATTGGCAGAATGGAATGCTTACTCAAGGAGAGGTGGATGCAATAGCATCGGGAAAGTCTATCACAGATGTTAATAATAAGAAATTTGGTAATTATAAAACATATCCTTCTGAGGTTGTTTGCTTAGGCAATAATTTAGGGGAGAGCGTATTCACGTACGATAAAGGTAATTTTGAAATGTCATCTGGACACCGAAAGATATTTTCATTAGGAAATGCAGTTGGCAATATGTTTGATGTTGCAGGGATTATGGGTGTGGTTTTGAGTATTGAGCTTCTTAACATGCCACGAGATGCCGATTGTCATTTTTTTGATGTCTCAGGAGACGATATTCTGTTGTTAGATATGGATAGTAGCGGTTCTGTAGTGACAATAGTTATCAGCAAAAATAAGCATGGATAAAATGATGGCCATATCCAATAAGGCTCTTGAGTTCAATTCAAAAGAGACAATAGAAAAGGAACAGTTCTGTCTTTTGCAAGAAGAGCTAGATTACATAAGTAAGCGATCCCCATTTTATAGAAACGTTCTGCGAAAAATAAAAATTAAACCCGCCGATATTAAATCAATGCATGATCTGTCCTCCTTGCCTTTAACTAAAAAAGAGCAATTACAAAAACATAATTGGGGGTTTAGCTGTGTTGATAAGAAAGCAATTGCTGATATCGTTTCAACCACTGGCACAACGGGCGCTCCTGTGTTTATAGTTTTAACGAAGAAGGACCTGGGGCGCTTGGCTCGTAATGAAGTCTATAGTTTTTTATGTGCTGGAGCTACAGATAATGATACATTTCATTTGGCGGTGACGATTGACAATCTTTTTCTGGCGGGGATTGCCTATTACATGGGAATTATTGAATTAGGAGCAAGCGTTTATCGCGCCGGCATGCATAACATAAAAAGACAAATACTCCTTTTGAAGCAACTTAAGCCCACAGGCATTATGACTGTTCCGTCATTTCTCCTGCAGATAGGGAAGGGAATAAGAGAAAAAAAGATTAATCCAATGTCTTTGTCAGTAAAGAAAGCATTGCTTGTGGGTGAGAGTATTCGGGATCAGGATTTTAGTTTGAGCGGGATAGGTGAATTATTGTATAAAACATGGCCGCTAGATCTTTATTCAACATTTGGCAATAGCGAAACAGCGATTTCTTATTGTGAATGTCAATACAAACAAGGTGCGCATGAGCACTCCGATTTGATTATTACCGAGATTATTGATGAAAATGGAAAGGCTATGCCTGATGGAGAATCCGGAGAGCTTGTATTAACTACACTTCAAACACAAGGTATGCCTTTATTAAGGTATTGCACAGGCGATATTACTTTTAAAATAACTGAACGTTGTGCCTGTGGAAGGGGATCTGTCCGTATTGGGCCCATATTGGGAAGGAAGTCCCAAATGTTAAAGTATAAAGGCACGAAGGTATACCCGAAGGCAATTGAAAGCGCAATAGCTCGTGTTAAGGGGGTTGGTAATTATGTCATCGAAGCTTTTACGGGGGATGACTTTTCTGATAAGATAGTTGTGAAAGTTGGTTGTAAAAAGAAGCGTGATTCACTTAGGCAGGCACTATGTACTGATATCGAGGCACATGCGCGTGTAACTCCTATTGTCAAATTGGTATCTGTGCATGAAGTGGATGTTTTGCAAAGTGATAATGGGAAAAATCGGAAGCTAAAAACCTTTATTGATCACAGAACAATCAAAACGAAATAGTGGGCAATCTATGATACAAAACATGCAAGAAATCTTAGGGTTTAGTGATAAAGAAATCGCATTGGCTTCTCATCACAAGCAACTTTTGTCATTGGAAGTTGAATTGGGCAGTAGGTGCAATTTGCATTGTGAGTATTGCTATTCTGGTAAAGATCTTTTTAGGAAAAATGAGCTTGGTCTAGAGGAGCTTTTTGATGCCATAAGTCAGGCGAAAGCTTTAGGAGCGCGTAAAATTATTTATATTGGAGCGGGTGAACCGCTATTGGATACCAAACTAAAGGATATAGTCCATTATGTAAATAAGTTAGGGTTAAAGCATGTATTATTTACAAATGCGATATTGATTAATAAAGAAATAGCTGATTATTTTTTTGAGCAAGAAGTCTGCGTGTTTGTGAAATATCCGAGCGCTAAAGAAGAGCTTTTTGACCGTCTTGCCGGTTGTCACGGAGCCTTTGCTTCAATGAAGCGTGGATTGAAATTTCTACAGGAAGCGGGCTACCCTGATGAAAAGCATGCCCTGGGTGTAGAGTCTATTGTATGTTCATACAATATTAAAGAAATTCCTGATGTATGGCAATGGGCTAGGAATAACAAAATCATTCCTTATGTCGAATGTATTACAAGAAAAGGTTCAGCAATTGAGCATAGCGATCTTTTCCCTACAAAAGAAGCAACTCGGGATTTATTTGAGATATTAGCGAAAATTGATAATGACAAATACGGAATTTATTGGAAAGCATGTCCTCCGATAGCCGGATTTTCTTGTAAACGTCATTTGTATAGTTGTACTCTGAATTCTCAAGGATATATTCAGCCATGCGTTGGGATCGACTTAAAAATAGGTAATATTCGCACTGAAAAGCTTGCTTCAATTTTGCGCAATAGTAAAGTATTGCGGGAATTATCTCAAATTCGAACTAATATTAAAGGCGTTTGTAAAACCTGTGAATTTCATAATGATTGCTATGGCTGTCGGGGTAATGCATATAATTTAGCCGGTGATTATTTGGCAAGTGACCCGACATGTTGGAGAATTAAGAATGAAGCTATTACTGGTAACTCCAGTTGCAAAAAGTAAATTTCTAGGAAGAGGGTTCGCGTTTAATCTTCCTTTTTTAAGCCTGCCTATTATTTCGACTTATACTCCTGCTGATATAAAAGTGACAATCATTGATGAACGCATAGAAAGGATTGATTATAATGTCCCCTATGATTTGGTAGGTATAACACTTATGACGCCATTAGCGCCGCGGGCATATGAAATTGCTGATGAATTTCGTAAGAGAGGCGTAACTGTAGTTATGGGGGGTATGCATGTCAACGCGCGTCCCGAGGAAGTGCTTGAGCATTCTGATGCGATTGTTATAGGTGAGGCAGAGCGAATTTGGCCTCAGCTTATCGATGATTTTAAGAAAGGCGCGCTTAAAAGAATATATAAATTAGATGGATATACTAATCTTGATACCCTAATCCCAATGAAGCGGGATCTCCTTTGTAAGAACAAATATGTCCCGGTTGAATTTTTAGAAACAACGCGCGGATGTCCCTTTGGGTGTCATTTTTGCTCTGTGACTAAGTTTTTCGGAGGGAAGTATAGGGTGCGTTCGGTGGATGATGTAGTAAGAGAGATTGCAACGCTTAAACCGACTGCCTCAAGATTTAGCATAAAAAATGTAGTTTTTTTTGTGGATGATAATATCATTGGGGATCGCAATCACGCGCGTGAATTATTTGAAAAAATTAAACCATACAAGCTTAATTGGTTGGGGCAGGCTTCGATGAATTTAGCAAAAGATGATGAGCTTTTGTCGCTTGCGCGAGACAGTGGATGTATGGGGCTCCTTATTGGTTTTGAGTCGCTGTCTGACGAAGTGCTTAAGGATGTAGGCAAGAAGCCTAATGTCACTCGGGAATATCTCTCGGCGATCCGCAATATCCAAAGTTATAAAATAGGGATCATGGGGTCTTTCATTTTTGGTTTTGATCAGGATGATGAAACTGTTTTTGATAGGTATTGGGAATTTATTCGACGATCAGGGTTGGAAGCTGTTTATTTAGGGATCATGACGCCATATCCAGGGACTAGATGTTATGATGAGTTAGAAAAAGAGGGAAGGATATTTGATCATGATTGGAGTAATTATGATACCTCTCATGTTGTATTCCACCCAAAGCAAATGTCCTCAGATAGGTTAAGCAAGGGGTATCAATGGGCGTTTAGAAAAACATATTCTCTTTATTCCATATATAATAGGCTCCGTTCATCACAGGCTTACCCGCTTTTTTTCTGGCCTATGAATATCGGAATACACTTTTCCGTAAATCGTCTAGTTAAGGCTCTGAATTAAATTGTGAAAAAAGTACTGTTAATTTCAGCTAATCAAGAGAAGGTCCCGTATCCCGTAGCACCAATCGGGCTTTTGTATGTCGCAAATGCACTCAAGAAAGCTAAGTTCGATGTTTCAATATTGGACTTATGTTTTAGCGGTAACACAAATGACGATATTAAAAAAACAATAAAGCAAAGAGAGCCTGATTTTATCGGTGTTTCTCTTCGCAATGTTGATAATCTTACTTTTCCTCGCAGTGTTTCTTATCTTCCCGCAATAAAAAAAATCATAAAAACTACTAGACGTTATACAGATGCGCCTCTTGTTCTAGGTGGTTCAGCGTTTTCGCTTTTCCCTAAGCAGATATTGTCATACTTGGGCTGTGAATGGGGGATTGTAGGTGAAGGGGAAGAAGCGTTTGTTAATCTCTTGAAACAGTTGAATGCGGAAGCTAATAATCTTAATACTATTAATAATCTTGTTTGGCGACAAGACAGTAGGATTAATTCTAATCCGGCAAGCTGTCTGCGCTCGCCTTTTGATTTTGTGTTGGATTATGGTCTTATTAATAACTATTTGTACGCGAATTTCGCTGGCATGATGAATGTACAGACGAAGAGAGGGTGTAGATTTAAATGTTCATATTGTACCTATCCCTCGATTGAAGGGAAAAGCTATCGTCTGAGATCGCCTGCAATAATTGCACAAGAAGTATCTCTTTTGCAGAAAAAATATGCCATACCGCACGTATTTTTTGTTGACGATGTTTTTACCTATCCTGCCAATCATGCTTTATTGGTTTGTGAGGCTTTATTGAGCAAGAATATCAAGATGCCTTGGAGTTGTTTTGCTTCTCCGTATGGGATTACTAAAAAGCTTCTTATGTTTATGAAAAAAGCTGGTTGTACTCATATTGAGTTTGGGTCCGACGCGTTATCAAACAGAGTATTGAAAAAATTGCGCAAACCTTTTGCCGTGCAAGATGTGCTTAAGGCGAGTAGTTTATGTAAGGAGATTGGAATTAAGTGTGCTCATTATATTATTTTTGGCGCTCCTGGTGAAAACGACGATACGCTTAGGGAAGGATTTGCGACAATTCGTAAACTACATGGAGATGCTATTATCGCGATGGTAGGCATTCGTATTTATCCGGGGACAGAGTTAGAAAACTTGAGTATACATGATGGAGTAATTTCAAAACAAACAGATCTTTTATTTCCGCATTTTTATTTATCCAGAGAATTACCCACGAATAAATTGCTAGAAAAAGTTGCTAAGTTTGCAAGGGAAAATTCTAGTTGCATTGTGCCAGGATTAGAAATTAGAAGCTCAGAGAAAATGTATGCGGTCTTACGTAAGCATTACCATCAAGGCCCATTGTGGGGATATTTAGGATAAAACGCTACTGAAATCCGTAGGAGGGGAAGGTGGAAGAATCCTATTTCAAAAATAAAGTTGTACTAGTAACTGGTGCAAGCCGCGGGATAGGGCGGGCCATTGCTGAGAGTTTGAGTTTACTTGGAGCGCGAGTAGTCGCTAATTATAATAAAAGTGAAAAAGAAGTTACGGAATTAGTTGATACGTTAAAACGTAAGAATTGTAGTATCGAGGCTTACCGCGCTGATGTGACGAATGGCAAAGAGGTCGAGAAAATGGTTGATTTTATCACCGAAAAATATCAAGAGATCGATATATTGGTAAATAATGCTGGTTTAAAAAAAGATACTTTCTTGGCGATGATGAGCGATGAAGACTGGGAAGATGTGATCGATGTCAATCTGAAAAGTGTTTATAATGTAACTAAATGGGTATCGAGAGTCATGATACGTCAGCGGAAAGGAAAGATTATTAGCATCTCTTCTCTTAGCGCTTTACGGGGACTTCCAGGACAGGCGAATTATGCTGCTGCAAAGGGCGGCGTAATAAGTTTTACACGCGTTGTAGCTCGTGAGCTTGGGCGGTTTGGCATACAAGTCAATGCTTTAGCCCCTGGATTCATAGAGACTGAAATGCTACAAAGTATGAATAAGGAATCGCTTGAAGAATTAATACAGGGGATTCCCTTGGGCAGAGTTGGCACCGCTCAAGATATTGTTGGGGCCGTATTATTTCTTGCTTCTGATCGTGCAGATTATATTACAGGCCAGACGATATTGATCGATGGGGGCTTAGGCATATAGCATTATGGATAAATACGATGCAGTAATTATAGGAGGAGGGATAGGAGGTTTAACTTGCGCTCTTCTTTTGGCTAAAAAAGGAGCACATGTGGCTGTATTTGAAAAAGAAAAGCGCCCGGGAGGCTACTGTACTTCTTTTTCGACAGACGGGTATCTATTTGATGCATGCATTGCTTCCATTGGTGGGTTACGAAAAAATGAACCGCTACGTCGTATAGTCGAGGATGATTTGGGCGTATGGGGTAAAGTTGAGTTTGACGAATTAAACCCTGTTCAGCGTAATTTATTTCCTGACTTCAGTATTGATATCCCTGCCGATGTTAATCAATATAAGGATGCCCTAAGTAAAATATTCCCAGCAGAACAAGAGGGGATTAAGAAAACCCTTTCTTTAATGGAAGAAATCCATGTGTCTTCGTTGCGTGCAATGTGTAATACTTCTGACAGCGAAGTATTGGCAGACTACTTAGACAAATCACTTTACGATCTTCTATCTTCATATATTTCTGACGAGAAATTGAAAGCGGTGCTCTCTTCGTACTGTACTTTTCTGGGGGTATCTTCACATGATGCATCAGCCGTAGCTGCTTCAAACATAATGATGCATTATGTAAAAGGGGGAGCGTTTCGAGTAAGGGGAGGGATTCAAAAGTTAAGTGACGTGCTTGTGAGTGAGATACGGAATTGCGGCAGTGAATTTTTTCTAGAAGAAGAGGTTGTTCGCATCCTTTGTAATGGGGTCCAAGCAACTGGAGTCGTTACAAAGAACGGGAAAAAAGTAGTAGCTACGCATATAATTTCCAATATTGATGTAAAGACCGCATTTAGTCTTATGGAAAGCAGAATCCTAGATGAGGGGAAAACCAAGAAAATAAATGAGTTAGAAACATCTGGTTCTTTAGTTCTTGCCTACTTGGGAGTAGAAGATGATTTGAGTAGCTTTGGCTTAGCATCTGTTATGGGATATTTTAGTTCATATGATTTTGATGGAATGCTGAATATGAACAACCACATGTCTTTTGGGGTTACTTTTCCATCTTTATTTGATAAGTCACTAGTCCCTAAGGGATGTGGTAACGTTGTAATTCACTGTCCGTTCTGTTATACTGGCAATTCAAAGGTCGTAAATAAGGATGAGGTTGGTAAAGCATTAGTAGATGAGCTAGGCAAGATTATGCCTGGTATTACCGATCGAGTTGTGTATCAAAGCATTGCTGGACCAGATACATTGCAGCGTTATTCCGGTAATTCTTTTGGTGCAGCGTATGGCTGGAAGCAAGATGCCAATTTTTTGAAAAACCTACCTTTTTTGCGCAACTTGGTAGATAATTTCCATTTGGTAGGACATTGGGCTGGATATGGTGGTGGAGTAATGCCCTCCATTTTTTCTGCCTACAAAGTAGCAAAAGATATTACGAGATAGGAGGTATTTGTTTATATGGAAAGTAGTAATCAGTCTGAATTGTGTGATCGTATAAAAAGGATGATTGTTAAGGCAGTAAAGTTAAAGATTCCACCGGAGCGTATTGAGAATACAAAACCGTTGTTTGGGCCGGAAGGGGTTGGGCTAGATTCTATAGATGCTCTTGAATTGGTAATCGCTCTGGAAAAGGAATTTGGCGCAAGAATCTCTGATTCCAGTGTTGGTAGAAAGGTATTAGTTTCTGTAGAGACAATAGCTAAGTTTATTCAGGAAAATAGCAGTGAAAAACCTATTCAATAGAGATATTCTGGAGTTGCTACCTCATCGCGAGCCATTTTTGTTTATTGATAAAGTGGTCTCCGTTGAATCTGGCTGTGTTACTGCTTTAAAGCACATAAAGAAAGATGAGGAGTATTTCAAGGGGCATTTCCCTGGGAAACCTCTTGTTCCAGGGGTTTTGATTGTAGAAAGCATGGCCCAGGCCAGCGGGATTGCGTGTGTTGCTTATTTAGATAAGCAGAAAGATAGCGCTAAGAAAGATCCGAGCGTATATTTTCTTTCGCGAATTTCTGATATTAAATTTAAGCATCACGTTTTGCCCGGAGATACGCTTGTTATTAGATCCGAGGTTATCCAGCACTTTGCCCCTTTTTTCAAGGTGCAAACATCATGCAAGGTAAATGATAAAATTGTTGCTGAAGGTGAATTAGTATTAACAAAGCCGGAAGGAGAAGTGGTATGAAAAAAAACATGCTGTTGTTAGTGGGGGTGTTTTTGGTAAGTTTAGTGTGTAATGTATATGCTGGGACGCTGCAAAAGGATGAGACTTTATTTGTTCGATCGAATTTGCACGCTGTAGGAACAACTTTAGCTTGGCATAACATGAGTTCTTTTAAAGATGTAATTCCTGCGGGTACTGAAGTAAAAATAGTGAAATGTGGTGGCGAGCGAATCGTATTTGTTACATCCGAAAATAATAAAAAGTATGTATTGGAAGCTAATTCTGCACAATGGGATAAGTATTTAGTAAAGGATAAGAATGAGATTAAAGCTGGCAAAGAAAATATATCTGTTGGGATGTCTAAAGAAGAAGTGTATGCATCAATGGGTTGCCCAGCGTATATTGCTTGGGGAATAAAGAGCTACAATCATCCCTTAGAAGATATTATGAAAAGTGATAAGTGGTATTATTTAAAAAATTCACGCAATCATGACAAATTAATTAAATTCGAGAATGGGATTGTTTCTTCCATTGAGAAATATTAATAGATTTACTTTATATAGTTGATTGGTCTTGAGTATGACCTATGAGAAGTGTTATATCTGTGGTAGTGGGGAAAAAAGTTTTATTAAGAAAGAGGGTCGATGGGATATAGTTGAATGTAAAGTTTGTTCTTTTGTATATATTACGCCGCTTCCTGACGAACAATTTCTTAAGCTACACTACCAACAATATCTTCCTGCCGACGCAGTTAGCATCGCGCAATGGCGTGCGATGATGGCTGAAATTTTTCGAAGATCCCTAAATGTCATTGAAAGTGAATCTAATTACAAAAGAGGGACTCTGCTAGATATCGGCTGTGGCTACGGGTTCTTCTTAGAGAAAGCGCGCCAAAAAGGATGGCGCGTATTTGGTATTGAGCCTTGTGATCATGCCCGGGAGTATGCAAAATCAAAGTCGCTTGACATTGAAGAAGGCAACTTATTCGATCGGAAGTATCTCGACGAAACTTTTGATGTTGTAACACTATTTTATGTGTTAGAGCATTTACCCGAACCCTTACGATATCTTAAAGAAGTCTATCGTATTTTGAAACCGGGTGGGTTGCTATTAGCGAGAGTCCCTCACACAACTCCTATAGTAAAAATTCTTAGGTTGTTTGGTATTCGGAATAGGCTGTATGACGTACCTTCTCACTTGAGTGATTTTTCTCCCCGGACCCTGGCGAGGGCATTAGAAAAAACCGGATTCAATGATATTCATACTTTCCCAGGAGGGGCTACGAGGCCTCATCCCTTAGGTGCGAGAATGATATCTTATAGTTCTGGGTTGCTGGCTGATTTTTTATATATTATAAGTGGTAAGCGATTATTAGTTCCCGGTGTCAGTAAAACTACTATTGCAAGAAAAAGGAAACATAGTGTCAGCTAATAGAAAAAGTGTGCTTGTCACAGATGGCATTTGGCGTAAGTCTATTGCTGTCGTAAGAGCATTAGCTCGTTCTGGTGTAAAAGTCGCTATAGGGGAGCGTACTTGGATGGCTCCGGGTCTGCTTTCGCGCTATGTTAGCAAAAGATATATCTACCCTTCACTTGAGAATTACCCGGATAAATTTTTGTCGTGGCTTGAAGATGTGTCTAAATTAAATAAATTTGATGTGTTAATTACTCCAGAAGAAGAGACGAGTTTATTGGTTGCTCAACATATAAATAGATTGTCTTCTTACGTACGCATACCGCTTGCTCGATTTGAAGCTCTTACACTAGCGCGTAACAAGTTTAATCTCTTAACACATGCACAGAAGATGGGCGTGCCTTGTCCTAGGACTTTGTTGGTCAAGAAGGATGAGGATATTTTTGGGAGGGCGAAAGGGTTATCGTTTCCCTTAGTGTTTAAGCCCATTATTAGTTCAGGAGGGCATGGGATTAGGTATGTATTTACAAAAGATTTGCTCCTAGAAAATTATCGGGAGATGTCAAAAAAATACGATTCTTTTCTTCTACAAGAATACATTCCTGGGAACGACTATTTTGGTGTATCGGTTATCTTTAATGATCATTACAAAATGCGTTGTGCTTTTGTGCATAAAAAGGTAAGACAGTACCCTGCGAGCGGTGGTGCCAGTACCTGCGCTATCTCAGTTAAATTTCCTAAGCTTTTAGAATTGGTAGAGCCTTTGCTAACATCTCTGAGTTGGTATGGAAGCGCCAATGTTGAGTTTAAGGTTGATGAGAGAGATAAAACTCCAAAACTTATGGAGGTAAACCCACATTTATGGGGATCGCTACAATTGGCAATCTCTTCAGGTATAAATATTCCTTGCTTACTTTATCAGCTTGCGATGAAAGGCGATATACAGCCGCAGTTTGAATACAAAACAGGAGTAAAATTTCGCTGGTTTGTATACGGCGATTTTATGCACTTTCTAACTAATGCGATTGATCATAAAAAGTTTGATCTTGACGTTTTAAAGCTTTACGAGAAGGATAGTTGCCATGCCACTTGGTTATTATCGGACCCTTTGCCTTTTCTAGGGTTACCATTATCTTTGCTCGATTACGTTATTAGCGATGAAATGAAGAAGTTCCGTACGTAAGATAGCATATGCCAAAACATAAGCCTCAAAGTAATATTTTTAACCATGCGTGGAGTTATCGATTCTCTCTTGCAGTAGCTAGCATTATGCCGCTTTCGTTTCTCCATTTTGTTACCAGAAAGATAGCTATGCTGTGGCATTGGATTGATAAAGGTACGGTTAAGCAAGTTGAGAGCAATCTCTCAAGGGTTATCGGGAATAATCCTATGGCACTACATAAGGCCTCTAGAGAGCTTTTTTTTAATTATGCTGCATATTTGGCGGATTGGGCGCGGTTCATTGCGGTAGATACATCTGGAGTATTTTCTTTTTTGAACGAAATTAATGGGAAGGATAATTTTAAAGAAGCACACGCGAAGGGAAAGGGAATTATTATTCTTACGGCGCATTTAGGGAATTGGGAACTAGGTGGTCTTGTTTTTACTCATTCTGGTATGCCTTTTAATGTTGTTACTGCAAAGGATGAGGCGGAGGCAATAGCAAGAGTGCGTACTAAGGTCAGAGCTTTGCACAATATCAAAACGATAACCATTGAAGAAGGTTCATTTTTTTTAATTGATATTGTAAATGCACTAAGGCGGAATGAGCCTGTTGCTATGTTAGTAGATCGCTACGAAAAGAAGAATGGCGTTCTTGTAGATTTTCTTGGAGAAAAGACATACTTTCCTCGAGGGCCTGTGTTGCTTGCGAAGGCAACGGGGGCAGCAGTAATGCCAGCTCTTGTAGTGTTAGATAAGAGTAAGAAATATAAGGCAGTTTTAGATTCTCCTATTGAGATGGAATGGAGCGGAGATGAGGAGATGGATATTTGTGTAAATGTAGCCAAAATAGCTAAGGTTTTTGAACAATATATACGCGCATATCCAACTCAATGGTTCAATTTTTCAGCGATATGGGATGCGTGAATGAAAAAGCGAGTTGTAATAACTGGCATGGGGATAGTGACATCTTTAGGAGCCGGCATTGATATAACAGCTTCAGCTCTTAGGGCGAGTAGGGCAGCAATAGGCCCTATTACTTCTTTTGATACTTCTAAGCATAAGACTAATCAAGGTGGTGAAGTCGGGGTAGAGATACTAGAAAGCGTTATTTATAAGGACAAGCAGTTTCATTTAGATCGTGCTACTAAATTGTTGTTACGTGCGTGTAAGGATGCGTTGAATGATGCTAGACTATTGACTCAACAAGGGGAATATATTAAAGCACCTTTAGTTGTTGGAACGACACTAGGCGGGATATGTTCAGGCCAGAATTTTCACCGAGCAATGTTATTAAAAGAAGATACGCAGAAGTATGCTCGTTTTTTAGGAGATGCTTTGGCTTGTCATCAGCCTTTTCATGTTGCTTCGATACTTGGCATTCTTGGTGAAACTATAGTACTTAATAATGCCTGTGCTTCAGGGTTGAGCGCGATAGGATGTGCGTTTGAACGAGTTCGCCTGGGGAAGTCCACTGTGGTAATTGCTGGTGGTTATGATGGAATGTCTGATTTTGCCCACGCTGGGTTTAATACTTTACAGCTTGTAACCTCAGATAAATGTCGTCCTTTTGACAAAAACAGAAGCGGTCTTTTGTTAGGTGAGGGGGCCGGTGTTGTTATTGTAGAAGAACTTGAGCATGCGATGAAACGCAATGCTACCATTCATGGAGAGATTATTGGATTTGGTCAATCTTCAGACGCGTATCATATTACTAAACCTGATCCTGAGGCGCAGGAGGCGGCTAGCGCAATACGCAATGCTATAGAAGAGGCAGGGGTTACGCCAGAATCGATAGATTATATCAATGCACATGGGACAGGCACACCTTCGAATGATTCAATGGAAACCAAAGCGATTAGTAATGTTTTAGGGGAGTATGCAAAGAGAGTGCCAGTGAGCTCTACAAAACCTTTTACTGGGCATTTATTAGGAGCTGCAGGGGCAACTGAGGTAATATTTTCCATTATTTCGATGCAACAAAATAACATTCCAGAAAACTTAAATTATATCACTCCGGATCCAGAATGTGACCTTAATTTAGTTACGGGCGGAAGCAGGGATCAAGAATTGAAAATGGTTCTTACTACTTCTTTTGGCTTTGGTGGTTCAAACGCAGCGATGGTTTTAAGAAAATTTGCTTAAAAATATGGAAAAAGATTTTGTAATAACTGGCGTTGGATTTCTGGGTAATTGGGGAGTAGGCAAGAAAGATTTTATTCGTTTCCTTAGGGGGGAGGGGGTGCCGGTTTCAATTGAGGAAGTCGATTTTGACGCTTATATAGATGTTCCATCGGTGCGGCGTGCTGACTATATCTCATGTTGTGCCTTGACTGCTGCTAAGTTCGCGCTAGAAGATGCGGGAATGTTGCCAATAAGTAAAGAGAAAAGCAATAGGATTGGGGCGATATTAGGAACGGTGCATGGGGCATTGTATTATACAATTGAGTATCATGCTTCTTTGGTCTTGGGCGATCCGAAGCTCGCCAGCCCGCTTCTTTTTAGTGACTCTGTTGCAAATGCAGCAGTGAGTCATATTTCTACGGGATTAGGTATTCGTGGCTATTCAACAACGGTCCCGGGGTATTGTGGAGTAACGCAGGCTCTTAAGTTAGGCATAGAGCTCATTCAACAAGGAGTGATTGACGTGTGTCTAGTTGGAGGGGCCGATGTAAATCATGATTTTTTAACAAAAGCTTATCGCGGATGTTTGTGTAGTCCCGAGTTGATTGTTAATACTTTCGGCGGGAGTGGTTGCTTAGTTATAGAGTCTTTGTCTCACGCAATAAAGAGAAAAGCGAAAATATATGCGAAAATTGATGGCGTAAGCATTATTACTGCTTCCTATGCTGTTGCGAGCTGCTACAATATTTCTCCTTTGCAGGATTTACTTAATGAGGCAAATATTGAATTAAGGGATAACGATTGCTTTCTTAATATGTCTTTCGATGATGAAGATAGCCTTTGTAGAAGAGATTTATTTCTGCCGAAATTTAGCAGACATCACTTTATATCTTTAGATTGTAGTAGCAGTTTTGGATACGGCTTTGCTGCAGCTGAAGCATTTCAAATTATTCTAGGTGTATTGGGAGTGGATTCTGAAGAATACCTGTCTTCTTTTAAGGGGATTAATACTAATAAACCCCCAAATCGAATTTTTATAACTCGGACTACTTTGGCGGGTACGAATTCCTGTGCACTTTTTTCGCATTGCTCATGAAGTCACGGTTAATTATGTCTAAACGATGGTGGATTAAAATTGTAATTGCACTAATTTTTCTTGGTGTTATTTTAATTTTTGTTCGTTGGCACGGATTTATTTTTTCAAATCTAAGTGAGAAAACCGAAATAGTAAAATATTGGGTACAGAAACTAGGTGTATGGGCGCCATTAGTATATTGCCTAGGTTTTATTTTGAGACCGATAGTGTTTTTTCCGGCGACACCTTATGCGATACTAGGAGGGATATTATTTGGAAGCATCTGGGGGACACTTTATGTAGTGATAGGCGCAATGTGCTCAGGTATTTGCGAGTTTTTATTTGTGCGTTATTTCGCCGACGAGAGGGTGAAGACATTCTTAGAAAATAAAACAAAGAAGGTGAGTGGAACGATTTCAAAACATGGATTTATTACAGTTTTTTTAGTGCGGATTATTCCTAATGTAGCGTTTGATTTGCAGAATTGCGGATTGGCTCTTGCGCCAATTAAATTTTCGCATTATGCTTTGGGTACTCTTTTAGGATGTCTTCCCGCGTGTATATTCTATGCTTCTTTTGGGAATCTTGCTTTAAATTGGTCTGTCCCTTGGCAGGTAGGTTTTGTGGTATCCTTTGGGATATGTCTCTTTCTGCTCAGATTTTTCTTATTTAAAGCGAATAAATATCGTGATAACAATGGAATGGGGGCGGAGTGAGCGATTTTGTGGTAAACGCGCTTTCCATAGATTTGGAAGATTGGTATCATATTTGTGGTTTAGAACATCTGGAGAAACTCGACAAGTGCTCTGATTCAAATGATCGCTTAGGAAAGAATGTAGAGAATATCCTTTTTTTATTAAAACAATATGATATTCATGCCACTTTTTTTGTTGTAGGTTCAATAGCAAAGGATGTCCCAGGGCTTATTAAACGTATAGCGGATGCTGGGCATGAGCTAGCAGCACATGGTTTTTCGCATCACAGAATATTTGATATGACCCCAGAAGAATTTGAAGAAGATTTGTTGCGAACCAAGGTGGCTATTGAAGATGCTATAGGGAAGAAGATCTCAGGATACAGAGCGCCCGAGTGGTCATTGAAGAAAACCAATGTTTGGGCATTGGATATACTTAAAAAACATGGTTTTTCCTATGATGCGAGCGCTGTTCCTTTGAGCCATTTAGGAGGAAAGTATTTTAATTTTTATCCATATGAGATCAAGACAAAATATGGCAATATCTTTGAATTTCCTTTGAGTACATTTCGCTGCTTATGGGATAGGTTGCCATTTTCAGGGGGATTGCCTATGCGCATCACTCCATATTTTTTTATTTTTGATTGTACTAAAATGATTAATAATTTGGGATATCCTGTAATTTTTTATCTACATCCTTGGGAGTTTGATTCTGATCAGGTAAAGATAAACTTACCTATCAATCGTCATTTTATGCGTTATTGTAATTTGGAATCTACAGAAAAGAAGACAAGACTTTTGCTAGAGCATTTTGAATTTACTACGGTTGAAGAGGTCTTTGGATTAAGTAAAGCCAATCGTAGAAAATCTAGTTTTCGCAGTAAGGATTACAAATGTTATGATGTAGCTTATTTTAAATCAGTCGTTTTGACAGCCATTTTAATTATGGGAATATTTGTAATTATTTTCGGTCTAGTATTTTTAATGAAACAGTACGCTTTTTTACTGGTAATAATCATGCTTACAATATTTTATTGGCCTTGGGGTTTGCTATTCAACAAGGGCAATCTTTTTGCTAAATGCGGAGCTATTAAATAAGTAGTTAGAACTTATATAATTATAGTTTTTGAGAAGAAATAAAGTAGATTATGAAAGTATTATTTGTGGTTTTGATAATAATTGTCTGGTCATCAATATACTTGCCAGTAGCGATAGTATGTTATTTGCTGGGTTTCGGTATCAAAATTTTTAGTTTAATCGCCACTGCTATGACTCCGAAAAATAATTTATCGCGACCTAGATAGTTCTTAACTTCAATCTCAGCAATGGTTAAGGTCAACTAGACTCTAAAAATTATCTCTCCGTTTTGAAGGGCATAAAAAATGATTCTTGTAGCATATACATTCTGGCTGAAAAAGAGCTCATAGAAGTGCCATGATTGCAGATAATGGGAAAAGTGCTGCTAATAGTTTCATCAAGGGTGAAGAATCGACTAAATATAGCCGTTACGGAAACATGGTCAAATTAGAGATAAATCGCGCTATTTTAGAGATAAGATTGGTTGATTTAGAGAGAAATTTTAAATAGCTTGGGGAGATAAAAGGAGATGTGGTTATACTAATCTTTTTCGGGCAAGAGCAAATCCTGAGCCGGATTTAAGATACTTTTCAAATTGCAGGGCTTTAAGCTTATCCTCAAAACAACAATACCATGCTAATTTGAATGGACGCTTTGTAGAAGTGTATTCAACTGCGCCAGAATTATGCTTTTTTAGACGAGCTTCCACATCTGTGGTGAGACCTGTGTAATAACTTTGGTCTTTTAAACTTCGTAGAATATAAACGTAGTACATAGAATATTGTCCTCCTACGCTCTTCTGCATGTAAGCTGCAGAGAGCTTCGGAGGACACTTCTTCGCATAAGATTTAACAATTAGTGCTTGCACTTTGAAGCTCTCTCTCATTTTCTTCAAGAGAGCGAAGAAGTGGGGTGGGTGACGGGATTTGAACCCGCGACTTTCTGAGCCACAGTCAGACGCTCTATCCAAGCTGAGCTACACCCACCATGATGTTAAAAAGAAAGGCAGAAGCTTATAAACTTCTGCCCTTCTTTTAAAACAAAACTGCATCTATCAATTATTCTTATTCCTTATCAAATACCAGATTAGGCTTTATTAACGGCTCATAATCTTTTGGTGCGGATACAGGGAATGTTAGAATATCCCATAAACCGGAACCTAACCTACCTACACCCATCGCCATACCTTTAAAGAGGCCGCAGAAGATTCCGATCCCAGCGTTTTTGCTGTTCTTCCACTCAATACCTATGTTCTTTGGGATTTCCAAAAGTGCTCCGACTGGAACATTGGCTATACCGCGGGCTAACTTATCTCCAGGTGTTCCTGCGTAGTTAACAGACACCATACCGAAAACCATGAAGATCACCAGCATAACTAGTAACAATTTTTTCATTTTCCCACCCCCTTTGTTGGTATTATAGAAAAGAGAACTTTGATTGTCAATGTTTTAATTAATTTATTGGTTCTTGAAAGATTTTTTAAATTCTTTGCCGATGGATTCAAACTGTTTGCCTATTCTGTTGAAATCCTCAATTGTTTCTTTTGGAGGTTTTGATATGGCACCCTGGATGGCTGATTGAAGAAAGGACCCTTTGATCTTTATTTTCTCGAAACGCGGCTTGTCCATTTTTGTGCGGATTGAAAAATCAAATATGACTTTGCCTTTAGAACTTAAGAGTGAATTAACAGCTAGGAGAGTAAAATCTACGGGTTCTGCTGTTCCTTGTTCAGGGGCGCCTGCTTGCGGTTCTTTGAAAGCGATATTATTAAGCTCAAGATGGCAATCAGCGGTCATATTGTTATTTTTTGATATTAAAAGCGCTGTCACGTCCATATCTCCGGAACTTAGGTCTCTCTTTAAGAATTTTTTATAATATGGCTTAAGATAAGTTAACCGCGCGCCTGAGAGCGTGATATTGGCATCCATATCTTTGGCCAAAATATCCACCCAGCCTGAAATGCTTAGCTTCCCTATTTTGTCATCGGCGGTTGAGAGCATGTCTCCTTGGCCTTTAAACTGCATACGAAAGAAATTAAAGAGGATGGGGTGGAAGACGTCCAGATCTACGTTTGCGAGCCGTATTTTAAAAGGTTCAGCTCCCGCTATGCCGTTATCAACGAATTCTATGTTTGCATTTTTGATCTTAAGATGGTTTAAATAAAATTTTCCAGGTTTCTTGGTTTTTTTCCTGCCGTCTGTGGAAGTTGTTTCGCTAAGTATTTTTTTTGGCTCAGGCGCTATCGCCCCATTTTTGAAAACGCCCTTACAAAGATCAAAACTGTCGTCGCTATTACGTATTACCTGAAGGGCCGGTTTTTCAAAAATGAGAGTATTAAGGATAATATCTCCTCTGAGCATGGCAAAAAGGCTTGGATAAATTATGATCCTGTCTATTTTTATGCTGTCTTGAATGGCGAAGCCGTCAACGATCAACGCCGGCGGGAAAGATACCCTTAGAGAAGATATCTGAGCCTTTACGCCCAGGTTCTTTTCAATTTCTGATAAAAGAAGCTTACGCCCATTTAAAGCTAGATAAGCGGAACCCATTGCTCCTATTAGGATAACAATTATGATGAGAATGATCGCTGATCTTATGATGATCTTTAATAACATGATTTAGCCACCAGTCTTTAGGTATTTTTAAAACTAATTCTATGTCCCTGGGCCGATTCGAACGGCCGACCCACTGCTTAGAAGGCAGTTGCTCTATCCAACTGAGCTACAGGGACATTAATCGCGGTAGTCGGCGCTTGTTCGGTCTATGCTATTTGTCGCAGCATTTAACGTCCGAACAAGTACCTGACAATTTTTTCATTGTCTGAAAAAATTGTCAGGGCGGCAGGATTTTGTTACTACGCTCGCAGAGCTCGCTGCGTAATCTCGCCTCGTTCGCTGACGCCCAGAGGGCTTTTCCTCGTTATTCACTCGGCGTCTGCCTGCCGGTAGGCAGGCTCACGAGTTTCAAATCCTGCTCTATTTAAATAGTCGCAATTACTGAACGAAGCTCGAACCTTTTTTGAACGAAACTCTGACTGATTGCCACGCTTCGCGCGGCTGAAACCGAACGCTCGGGCGGGCAAAAAGGAAGGGGGTTGGGGGGAAGGGATTTTTGCCCGCCCTCGCTTTCCGATTCCAATTTTTTTCCGCCTCCGCCGAATTTCGTGCCAGTGAAACTGGCGCGCCGCCTTAAATTTCTAAACTGTAAATCCAACTAATTTAACTAACAGCCACGAAATAATCAGGAATGAAATTGAAAAGACGGGAACAAAAGCAATTTTCAGTTTATCTTTTGGTTGGAATGACCAAGACGAATATTCAGTCAATTTCAATTGCTCAAACAAATTTTTATCTTCGGGTTTGATCCTTTTGATTATGAAGCTCACAATCAAAGCAGCAATTGGCAAAACATAAATTATCAAGACAGGTATTACAAACTCACTCATGAAATATCTTGAACTGGAATAACTAAGCTGGTTTATTAACGAGGAAAAAACAAACAGGCCGAAAATCAAAAATGGAATGGCAACGAAAAATAAAATTGTAGCAACTCTCCTTTTCCAGAAATATCCCTTTTGTTTTGCTTCAACCAGTAAGGGCTCAACAGTCTCATTTTTATTTTTCGTGCCAACTAATACCGTCGTTATCAATAACCCCAAAATAGTTAGAAAATTAGACAAACCAATCAAGCCAAGTTTTATTAGGTTTCTCCTTAAATCTTTGAAAAGAATCAAACCAGCCAAAATTCCAGCAAGCATTGAACTTAATATAAACAAAATTATCGCACTGGCTATTGGATGTTTTGCAATAAAAGTTGAGTAGTAAGTTTTAGCGGGTGCCTGTGCTTTTAGCCACAAGTCATCAGTGAAAAATTTTGACGGCGCGTTGATTTCTATTTTGGTATATTTGATATTTTGATTTTGTCCGTTATAAAAGTTTTTCAAGTCATCGGCGAAATTGGCATAACTATCAACATAATATTCAGTTTTTGTGTAGCTTTTAATATCTTGAAAAACTTTTGGCGTAACATGGCCAATTACTCTGATTGTTGCCGGAACTGTTTTGCTGCCATAGACACTTGTTGGAAGTAATGGGAAATAAATATCTTTCGTGGGGAATGTTACAAACACGCCTTTTTGATTATTATTTGTTTGTGCTGGTTTGGGTTTTAATCTCTGTTCTGTTATTTCTTTATAAGCTAAATCTGGCCTATTTTTCTGTAAATATTCGACGACAATACTGTAAGCATAAGGGTGTGAATCAACATAGCCCTTAACATCCCGTGGATTTTTTTGAAAATATTCTCTAATTCCTGGGAGCCCTTTTTCTACTCCATTAATCAACATATCTACCGCATCTTGTGGTACACTACTAAGCAATTCTTCATTGGTTTTTAAAACTTTATTTGTGATAGTTTCGTATTCATCAACAATTACTTGACTTGGCTGATTAATCCAAGAAGCAACGAAAGAATATTCTTTGCCGATGTAATTATCTAAAACAGGAATTGAACCACTTTCAATTTTTAATCCCTTGCTTTTTAAATAATCGTAAAGTCCATTGGCGGTTTTGGCGGTGATAATTTCTGAGGTAATGCCTTCTTTTTCTAAATGCTCATAAACTACAACATCTTGCTCAATGTTTCTGCCTAAACCTTGCGGTGCAGCATCCAAAGTATTCATACTCTTACCCGATGTTCCTTGTGTTCCGTAAAATGAAATAAAAGGAATTGTATAAAGCTGGGTCATCTGTAAAAATTTCGTTGTATCGTCAAGATTAGATTTTGCTTTTCCAGAAATTTCTTCACCACTTAATCTGGGCAAACTTTTTATGACATCAGTCGCTACTTTATTCGGGTCGGACGGAATCGGAAAAAGCCAAACAACACCCTCGCTGTTTTCTCCCTCAAGCCCAACGCTAATAATCATTTTTTGCAAACCATTGTCATAATTGATAAATGCTTGCTGATTACTTTCATTTGAATAATCCCAACGGCCTGAATAAGGATCAGGCCTCATCATCATTCCGTCTGCCAAAACTGATTTAGGCATAAAAGAAAATACCGTCAAAAATGCTATTAGCGATAATGTAATAAATG
>MNVP01000066.1 GCA_001871815.1 Candidatus Omnitrophica bacterium CG1_02_40_15 | reverse complement strand
TTGGTGGTGTGGGTGGTTGCCGCGGCGTTAACAGGGTATTTTGTTCCGCAGGTATTTTTGCCGCTAAAATCTTTCAGTGATCTATTTTTCAGCCTTACGATGTTTGGGATAGGGTGCCTTCTTTCCGCGAAAGATTTTGAGCCGATTTTTAAAAAACCGAAGTTTGTTTTTCTTGGGGTAGCGGCGCAATTCTTTATAATGCCTGCCCTGGCTTTTTTGATAATAAAGCTTTTGAATATCCCTCCGGCGCTGGCCATAGGGCTTATACTTGCCGCGAGTGTGCCTGACGCTATGGCCGCGGGAGTCATGTCATATCTGGCTGAGGCGGACGTGGCTTTTTCAGTAGCTCTTACAGCTACCACTACGCTGGTGTCGCCTCTTGTGACGCCCGGCCTTATGTATTTTTTAGGGCGGCAGTATATTCCCATACAGTTTTGGCCTATGTTTAAAAGCATCATGATGATGGTCATTGTACCGCTTTTGGCTGGCCTGGCTGTCCAGTATTTTTTTCATAAGACTGTATCGCGGGTAAAACCAATATTTCCGGCTTTCTCCACGCTTTTTATAGCTTTTATCTGTGGCTTGGTAGTTGCTTTGAATAAAGACGCGCTCGCGAAGATCACGGTAGTAATTCTTATAGGAGTAGCACTTCTAAATATACTCGGGTTATTATTTGGATACCTGGCAGGGATGCTTTTCAGGTTTGATCTTAAAAAAAGGCGTACGCTTGCGATAGGAGTAGGCATGCAAAATGCAGGGATGGGAGCTGTATTGGCTATTAAGCACTTTTCTCCTGAAGCCGCTATCCCAAACGCGCTTTTTGCCACCTGGTGTATCGTAACAGCTGCTATTCTCGCGGAAATCTGGAGGAATAAGGGACGTGTCAAAAAGGGGCACATAACTTTGTAGGGTGTCCCAAAATGGCACGTCCCCAGTAAGTAGAGTGCACTTTTAATTCGTAAATGACACACTATTTTTTATAATTGCATAAATAACTATTTGACGGTAAAATGATTAGCAATAAGTAAGGGAGTTTTCGCCCGGCATGATAGGATATAGATATTCTTTTAGCTTGGCCTAGTTTTTTAAGGAGTTGATTTTTTGGAATTAGGTTCACACAGCGTTTAATAACTGCAGCCATACAGGACTTTTAGCCAAGGCAATAATGCTAGAATCATAATATGAAAGACCAGAAAAGAGCTGCTTTTAAATTTATAATCCTTTTAGGGGTTGTAAGTTTATTCGGGGATATAACGTATGAAGGCGCAAGGAGTATCACAGGGCCGTATCTTGCGGTACTTGGAGCAAGCGCAGGTATTGTTGGATTAGTATCAGGGTTAGGCGAATTTATAGGATACGGGCTGCGCCTTGTCTCTGGATATTTTACAGACCGCACCAAAGCTTACTGGCCTCTAACATTTATAGGTTATGGCTTAATCCTTTCAATACCATTTCTTGCATTTACACATTACTGGCAGACAGCCCTTATATTTATAATCATGGAACGGATGGGCAAGGCAATCAGGTCTCCTGCAAGGGATGCGATACTTTCGCATGCCACAGCGCAGGTTGGGAGGGGTTTTGGCTTTGGCATCCATGAGGCAATGGACCAGATAGGAGCTGTTATCGGGCCATTGATATTCTCGCTGGTGTTCATTTTAAAAGGCGGTTACCGTGAAGGATTTACTATTCTCTGGATCCCTGCTGTATTGACATTAGGAGTCTTGCTGATAGCCAGGTTAAAGGTTTCTTCGCCGGTAAAATTTGAAGAGCATGGGCTAGGCCAAGTAGTAAAAGAAGATATTAAAAACAATCCTGAACGTACCAGGATTTTCTGGCTCTATATATTATTTATTTTTTTAAGCGTAGCTGGTTTTTTAAATTTTCAATTGATTTCATATCATTTGAAGGTTAAAGCTATTGTATCGGATGCCCAGATCCCTTTGTTTTACGCAATCGCAATGGCAGTGGATGCATTTGTAGCTATTATTATTGGAAAGACATATGACAGGATAGGTTTAAAGAGCCTTTTAACAATACCAGCCCTTACTTTATGCATACCTATTTTTGCGCTTTCCAGCAGGTATTCTTTTTTAGTCATAGCTGTAATATTATGGGGGGCTGTGATGGGTATTCATGAGACTATTATGAGGGCAGCTATTGCTGATATAACGCATATTGAAAAAAGAGGGTTTGCTTATGGCGTATTTAATGCAGCGTATGGGTTTTCCTGGTTTTTTGGAAGCAGTGTCATGGGTTTTTTATACGGGATTTCAAATAATCTCATAATTATTTTTGTGATTATGATGGAGATATTTTCCTTGCCGGTATTTTTATTACTTAAGAAAGCTAGTTCAAGGAAATAATAATCTAAAGGTATGGATGGCGGATAAGAGGGCTCATATATTTTATTCAGGGCATGTGCAGGGGATTGGATTCAGGTATACTGCTCAGGATATTGCAATGGGTATGGGCTTGGCAGGCTGGGTTAAAAATCTAGAGGATGGCAGGGTGGAGATTATTGCTGAAGGCAAGGAAGAAGATTTAAAAGAATTCTTGGATAAGATATCAAAAGGCCAGTTAGGCCGTTATATTACCAATGCAGAATTATCATGGGAAAAACCTGCAGGAGAATTTGATAGTTTTGAAATAGCATTTTAAATTGAGATTGGCCTCGCCCGGAGGGCTCGGCACTTCTTCGGATATTTCGTCCTCGGTCGCTTCGTCGGCTTTCGGCCTTCTCGCAATGGCATTCATTGTATATGAAAAAAGATATAAAGAGAAGAATTGAAGAACTAAGAAAAAATATTAACTGCCATAATAAAAGATATTATGTAGATAACAGGCCTGAGATCTCTGACCAGGAATATGACGCATTAATGCAAGAATTGAAGAAGCTCGAAGATTCCCATCCTGAGTTTATCACGCCTGATTCCCCTACCCGTAAAGTTGGAGGCGAAGCCCTGAAGGAATTCAAAACAGTAGAGCATAAGGCCCCAATGCTCAGCATGGACAATACTTATTCTCCTGAAGAGATAATAGAGTTTGACGAACGGGTAAGGAAGAATCTAGAAGTTGATAAATTAGATTATGTAGTTGAATTAAAAATAGACGGCGTCAGCATATCGCTTCTTTATGAAAATGGGAAGTTTATGAGGGGAGCTACGCGGGGCGATGGGGTTAAAGGAGACGATGTTACTTTAAATTTAAAGACAATAAAGAGCCTTCCGCTTAAGTTGGAAGTCAAAAAGGGCGCGCCGGCGCTTAAATCATTTGAAGCAAGAGGCGAGGTGTATATGCCGGCTAAGTCATTTCTTGAGATAAATGAAGAAAAGGAAGAGCTCGGCGAAGAGCTTTTTGCGAATCCCAGGAATGCTGCAGCAGGCTCTTTAAAACTACTTGATAGTTCAAGGTTAGCCAAAAGGCATTTAGATATGTGGATATACGGGGTTGGTTATGTAGAAGGCAGGGAATTTCAGACTCAGTCTGAAGCGCTTATTTTTTTAAGGGACAGCGGATTTCGCGTGAACCCTAATATTAAGAAATGCAGCTCGATAGAAAAGGTTATCGAATATTGTAATGAATGGCAGGAGAAGAGGCATAAACTTGAGTATGATATAGATGGCATGGTTATAAAAGTAGATTCTTTTTCATATCAGAGATCTCTTGGCCAGACTTCCAAAAGCCCGCGATGGATGATAGCATATAAATTTCCAGCGGAAAGAAAAGAGACTATCCTGGAAAATATACTTGTCCAGGTCGGAAGGACAGGCATTCTTACGCCCGTAGCTATTTTAAAGCCCATAGAACTCGCTGGCAGCACTGTAAGCCGCGCGTCGCTTCATAACCAGGATGAGATTGCGCGCAAGGATGCGAGAATAGGGGATCATGTCCTGGTTGAAAAGGCAGGCGAGATTATACCGCAGATAGTAGAGGTTGTTAAAAAGAAACGCAAGGGCGCAGAAAAGGAATTTTCAATGCCTGAGAAGTGCCCTGTTTGCGGCAGTAGCGTAAAAAGATTGCAGAGCGAGGTTGCATTAAGATGCGAAAATCTCAGCTGTCCTGCGCAGTTAAAGGAAAGGATCAGGCATTTTGCGTCAAGAGAAGCAATGGATATAGAAGGCATGGGCGATGCTATTGTGGCTCAATTGGTAGATAAGAAAATGATAAAAGATTATGGAGATATTTATATTTTAAAACATGAAGAATTGGCTAATCTTGAAAGGATGGCTGGTAAATCCGCCGCAAACCTTATAAGCGCAATAGAAAAAAGCAAGTCTAATTCATTTAATAGGCTGGTGTACGGCCTGGGTATAAGGCATGTTGGAGTAAGAAGCGCATGGATACTCGCGTCCAGGTTCAGGTCTCTTGACAGGCTGGCAAACTCAGATATCGAGGAGCTTCAAAGTATAAATGAGATAGGGCCTGTGATGGCAGAGAGTATATTTAATTTTTTCAGAACAGAAGAAAATAAAAAGATTATTGAGAAATTGAGGCGTAACGGCGTAAATACAGAAGAAAAATATCCTTCTTTAAAGTCTAAAAATCTGGAAGGCAAAACCTTTGTTATTACAGGGTCTTTGGAAAGTTTCTCAAGAAATGAAATAGAAGAACTTATACGTAAGGCCGGCGGCAATGCCTCTTCAAGCGTTAGCAAGAACACAGATTATATAGTGACAGGCAAAGACCCTGGTTCTAAATTTGAAAAGGCAAAACAGCTTGGCGTCAAAATCATAGACGAAAGCGAATTTAAAAAACTCATATTGTAAGGACAGCACACTGTGTTGTTCCTACAATGAAAGGATAGAAAATATGATTAGGCGATTTAGATATGGGGTAATAATTGTATTGTGTATATCTATTGCAGGGTGCGCAGGGGTACAGAGAAAGTTTACGCGTAAAAAAAAGCAAGAGGAAAAACCGTTGCCTATTGTTACTACATATGATTATGCAATAGACGAGAGAGTGGATGAGCTTTATAAAAAACGGTTTTTATTCTGGAAATCATGGCAAGGGGAATTGATTGACAGGATGGGTGGCACTTATAAAAAAAGAACAGAGTGCTATAATGAACTAATGCAGAATTTACTGGAGATGCAGAAATACCTTAATGACGAAAAATATAAAGAGCTGGAAGATTTTATAACAGAAATAAAATCAGTAGGCCCTGACGTTACAAAGATTAATTTGACAAATAGCGAGAAATATAGAATTACGCAGGTTTTAGAGAAGACGAAACGGCTTATAGATAAAAGATTTTCGTATAGCCATGCAAAGGGTTCTCTCCAGTTAAGG
>MNVP01000089.1 GCA_001871815.1 Candidatus Omnitrophica bacterium CG1_02_40_15 | reverse complement strand
TTCCTTCCTGACTCTAATACCGCAGAGGTATTTTGAGTATATTCTGTGCCTAAAAACTTATTTACCGCTTCTTTCGTATTTACCACTCTGCCCTCTTTCACCACAATGCCCTTTGCGTCCATTACTGACATATAGCTGAACTTTTTGTGGTTATCCACACCTATATAATACTGCATAGCGCACCCCCTTTTGGTTATATATTACCATAGTGTACCGAGCGCGCTATATTATCATTGTATCTCCTTTTCATTCTTATATTATTTCAAGTATAACGATAATTATAATGATGCTGATATGTTTGTCAAGCAAATTCGTCGCTTTCGCTCCTCATGGCTTTTTGTTCGTTTTCATGCTTGATTGTGTAATCTAATCCTTCATATAGTCCAAAACCCATCGCCTTTGCCTCGTATTTTTCTGGTTGCATTACTCCGTCACATTTCTCGCATCTAAAGGTATGAGGGCCATAGAGTAGTTGTTGTGGATTGGCATCATCAAAATACTCCAAAACCTCATGTGGGATTATCTCCTCAGTATTGCAATTGGGGCATATATACTTGATGCCTGTTTTTTTCTTCTTTTTCTTCTTCCACCACATAATCTGGTATCTCTCCTTCTGTAATCCAATCTATACCGCCTATGGTTTTAAGCTCTGGCCCTGCCCTGTAATTGATACTGTAAAGTTCCATTTTAGTGCCGCAGCCCTCACATAATAACGGGTCAGAACCTGTATATCTGGTTCTATTCTCTCTCCATGAGAACTTAAGTATTATCTTTTTGATAAACCTCTTCAGATCTTGCATTATCTTATGTGTTTTGGCTTTTAGGTTGCGGGCATAGAGACCGTAGTACCTGACCATCTTAAAATGCTTATCAGGAATGTGTTTTAATACTGCTCTTACGAAGCTGAACTTGCGCAATATCATCTGATGAGGCAATTTATCTTTTTTATAACCAAATGTTACATACTGCCCATTATAATCTATAATCCTTTGATTTGAAATCGCTGGATGCCTTACGTATCTACCTACATACCTTATTGCGGCTTTTGTTTTGCCCTTTATCCTGCTTTTAGCAAAAATCGTGAAACCATTTGTTTTGTTTCTATAACACCAATCTATTATAGCCGTTAATGTTGTATCTTCTGGCAGTTGTTTCTTCATCGCCTTTAGTATCTCATACTGCCATATCTTACGGATAACGCCATAATCTATATATGGCATATTTATCCATCTATTATCTTTAGTGAGGCCGCCTTCTGTTACCAATATGTGAATGTGAGACTTTGCCTTTAGATCGCTCCCGAAAGGATGTAATACTACCACCATCCCTGCTGTTATATCTTCTTTCCCGGTATTAAACTGCTTTATTATCCTCAACATGGCTTTGGCGGCTGTATCCATAAGAAGTTTTTGAAGAATTGAGTTATGTTCAAAATATGGCCAGAGCTTATCTGTGACAGTTAATACTATATGCCTATGAACTACATCGAATAACTCACTATTTAACTTCTCTGCCCACTCATCTGCATGGCGTTTGCCGCAACGCGTGCATATCCTGCTCTTACAGCTAAATGGTATTACCTTCTGCTTACCGCAATGGGGACATATATAGGTGACGAATCCGTTCTCCTGGCTCCCACAATTGAGCATCTTCTCTACTTCTTCTATCTCTACTGGCCTCAACTCCGCATTGTAAAGCTTTTTAAACTCTTCCCAGTTATTATCTACCTTAAGAAGATATTTAAAAGAGAGTTTGGAGGCCTCTTCTTCGGGCTTTAGAAGCAAAACTACTCTGTTCATACTCATATTATGTATCTTATAGCCTATTTATTAAAGAGATTTTGCACCTTTTTGTGCTTAAATATGGCTCTATAAATTCTTATACTGCAAGAAAAATCTGCCCTTCGGGCAGAAACTTTAGCAGATTTTGCGCAGACCCTGAGCAAGGCCGAAGGCCGCGTCGAAGGGTCAAGTATTTTAATGGCTAAATACAGATATCAGGTTCCACATGGGCATAAATATCGCAAGCGCCATAATTAAAACCATTATACCCAGCGCAAATATAAGAATAGGCTCTATAAGAACTGCTAAGTTCTTAACTGTATAGTCCACTTGGGCATCATAATAATCAGACACCTTTAAAAGCAGTTCGTTCATTTTGCCTGTTTCTTCCCCTATTTTAACCATCTGTATGACAATCCCTGGGAAAAGGCCGCTTAACTTCATTGGCTCTGTTATGCCTTTGCCTTCTCCTATTCCCTGAATAATATTGTCGATAGACTCTGCAATAACTCTATTTCCCAGGGAATCCCTGACAATCTCCAGCGTATTTATTATAGGTATGCCGCTCGCGGATAAAAGCGCTGTCATCCTGCTGAATCTGGATAAGGCAATCTTCAGAAAAAGCTGGCCAAACACAGGCATCTTTAATTTAACGCGATCCCAAACATATCTGCCTGATTTGGTATTTATAAAACGCTTGAATCCAACAGACAGAATGATTATGGCCGCGGCAATAACAGGCCAATAATGCGAAATTATGAAATGCGCCCCTAAAAGCATCTTTGTCGGAAAAGGCAATTCTGTGTTAAACCTTGCGAAAAGCGCGCTGAACTTAGGTATTACAAACATAACTAGGAGCGGAAACGCTATAGAAATGACCAATATTACCAGCAAGGGATAGCGTATTGCCTGCTGCACCCTCATTCTCATTTCCTGCTCATGTTCCATAAGCGTTGCCAGCCTGGCCAGGACATCGTCCAGCATACCTGCTGCTTCTCCTGAACGTATCATATTGATATATATCTCTGAAAAAACTGACGGGAACCTTGAAATAGCGTCTGAAAAACTTTTGCCTGACTCTATATCATTAACTATCTCTTCAATGATTCTTCTAAAATAAGGATTATTAATCTGCTCAGTGATAGAGCCTAGGCTCACGAGTATTGCCACGCCTGCGCGTTGTAATGTCTCTAACTGCCTGGTGAAAATTATTAATTCTTCATGGCTGACCCTATTGAAAAATCTCTGGAATGGATTAAAATTTCTTATACCAGCCTTCTCTTCTTCTATCAGAATGGGCATATAACCTATCTGTTTAAAATGACTAGCTACAGATTCCCTGGATTCTCCCTCTATAGTGCCTGTGGAAGCCCTGCCGCGCTTATCGCGTATCTTATATTTGAAATTAGCCAAGCGTAATTTATTCCTCCTGCGTTGCCTTTATTACTTCTTCAGGCGTTGTAATACCTTTCAAAACCTTATCGATACCATCATCCCTCATTGTCTTCATGCCCATCTCTATTGTCTTTTTCTTTATAATATCACTCGACACTTTGTCAACAACAAGTTTTTTAATCTGGTCATTCACAATCAAAAGCTCAAATATTCCTATTCTGCCTTTGTACCCGGTATTTTTGCATGCATCGCAGCCTTTGCCTTTGAAAATTCCATTTTTATCGCTTAAACCCAGGGCCTTTAAAATATCATCTGTAGGTGTATATTCTTCCTTACACTTATCGCAAATCTTTCTCACAAGCCTCTGGGCAAGGATGCCTATAATAGAACTGGATATCAGAAACGGCTCTATGCCCATATCTATAAGCCTGGATAACGCGCCTGAGGCGTCATTTGTGTGAAGCGTGCTAAAAACAAGATGGCCTGTCAGTGCGGCCTGAACGCTTATCTCTGCTGTCTCCTTGTCTCTTATTTCGCCTACCATTATTATATCAGGATCCTGCCTTAGAATAGACCTCAATCCTGCTGCAAAAGTCAGGCCTGCCTTTGGGTTTATCTGGGACTGCCTTATCCTGCCAATGTGATATTCAACAGGATCTTCTATCGTAATGACATTTTGCTCTTCTGAGTCAATCGTGGAAAGCGCTGAATAAAGAGTCGTGGTCTTACCGCTGCCTGTAGGCCCTGTAACTAATATTATGCCATGAGGGTATTTTATCAATCTTTTGAATTCCTTCTGAATCTCTCTGGAAAAACCAACCTTATCAAGGCCCAGAAGAATAGCCCCCCTATCCAATATCCTTATAACTATATTCTCTCCGTATATTGTCGGAAATGCGGAAACCCTCAAATCAATATCCCTATCCAAGGCCTTCATATTAAACCTTCCGTCCTGAGGTTTCCTTTTTTCGGCAATATCCATTTTGGAAAGCACTTTTATTCTGGACATAAGCGCAGGCTCCAGGTGTTTTGGAGGAGAAAACATCTCATGTAATATCCCGTCTATTCTGAATCTCACCGCCAGCCTGGTTTCTTCCGGCTCAATATGTATATCGCTTGCCTTATCTTTCACAGCCTGCATAATAATCATATTCACAAGCTTTATCACAGGAGCTTCTTCTGCTATCTCCGTGAGTTTTGTAGAATCAAATTCGGTTCCCTCTGCCTGAAATCTGTTTTCCTTATCTATGTCTTTTATAACGTCATCAAACGAAGATGATGTGCCATAATATTGTTCTATGGCATTCAATATGGCGCTTTCCGTGGACAGCATGCTCTCTATATCGCATTTGGCCTTACGGCTCAGGTCATCTATTGCAACTATATCCTTTGGGTTCACCATTGCAACAGTCAAGGAATTGCGTATTTTAAAAATAGGTATTGCCTTGTATTTTTGGGCCATGGTTTCCGGGATGAGCTTTATAACCTCCTGGTCTATAATATAACTTGCAAGATTCACATATGGGATATCCAGCGCCTCTGATATTGCTTGGGCATATACCTCTTCAGCCACCATGCCGGAACGCACAATCACCTTGCCAAGAGGCATACCTTTTTTTCTGGACTCCTCAAGCGCCTTATTGAGCTGCTCTTTTGTAATGATTGCTTTCTCTAATAATATTTGCTCTGCGCTTTTCTTTGTCATATTTATTCTTCTCGACTTCGCTCGAAGAATAACATGTCCCGAGCTTGTCGAGGGATATTGTTCGAACGAGTCCTGAGCTTGCCGAAGGACGAGTCGAGAACCCTATTTTATATTTTTAATATCTCTTTTATCTTTGCAATTAAATTATCTAATTCAAACGGTTTTTCTAAATATCCGCTGATTTTCTGAAAAGCAAAAAGATCCCTGACCTTCTCCTCTTCTTTGCCGCTCATCATAAGAACATGCGTATCTTTTATTTTCTGAATCCTCCTGATTTCTTTGAGGCACGAATATCCATCAACTATAGGCATCATAATATCCAGAAGGATCAGATCAGGCATTTCCAGCTCCGCGAACTTTACGCCTTTTTCTCCATCGCTTGCGGTTATCACGATAAAACCTTCCTGCTCAAGCCTTATCTTTAATAATTTCTGTATATCTTCTTCATCATCTATAATCAATATCTTTTTCTGGTTATTCATACCTAACTCCCTTCTTTAATCGCAGAACTACGCTGAAGCCCGCCACTGTTTCTTTGGCGGGACGCAGAATAACGCAGAAGTTCATGCATTTCCGCGTGGTTCCGCGTCTGACCCGAGCGAAACGAGGGTCAGCTTCCGCGTAGTTCAGCGATATTTAATAATTCCTTCATTTTCTCTAACAATACCTCTGATTCAAAAGGCTTGGCAATATACGCGTCTGCGCCCATTTCCATGCCAAGCTCCTCATCCTTTTTCTGAGCCCTTGCTGTAAAAATTATAATAGGGATGGCTTT
>MNVP01000046.1 GCA_001871815.1 Candidatus Omnitrophica bacterium CG1_02_40_15 | reverse complement strand
TCTACAGGCACCTTTTGATCCGAGAGATATACCGACCCGCCCTGGGAGCCCCATCTGGTATTTACCTTGCCATGCTTACGAGGCTCGCCGGCCAGCCGTCCAACCTCGTCCTGCAAAAGAATATTTACTTTTTCCAATCCTACTGGTATGAGAGATTGTATCAGGCTTACCTTTTTGAAGGGCTTCTATAAAGGGCTTGACATATATAGGATTACAGAGTATACTTGTAAAAACAACAATGTAAACATTGGAAGTAATGAAAACGATTGCCCTCATAAATCAAAAAGGCGGCACCGGAAAAACAACCACAGCCATAAACCTTGGCGGCGCTCTCGCTGCCAAAGGCAAGAAGGTCCTCCTTATCGACTTCGATCCCCAGGCCAATCTCACCTATTCCTTTGGGATTAAACCGGAAAAGGGAAGCATAACCGAGTTTTTGCAAGGAAAACAAGCATTGCAAACATTACTTACAAACAAGGAAGGGCTCGATATTTTGCCGTCGTCCCCCGCTCTTGCCGACTTCGAAGTGTCCATCGTCAATAAGATCGGCAGAGAAAATCTATTAAAAGACCGTCTGAACGGCGTCAAGGGCTATGATTATGTCTTTGTGGACTGCCCGCCATCTCTATCGATCTTAACAGTCAACGCCTTAAACGCGACTAGCGAGATTTTGATACCGCTGCAGATGGAGATACTGAGCCTTCAAGGGCTGTCTCAATTATTAGGGACGATCCAGGAAGTCAAACAGGTCCTAAATAAAAAATTGAAGGTCCGGGGTATAGTCGCGTCAATGTATGATTCGCGCCGCAAGCTCACCAAAGAAGTCATGGAAGAAATCGAGAAAAACATAAAAGAAAAAGTCTTTAAGACCGTTATAAGAGAGTGCGTAAAGATAGCGGAGGCGCCGTCGTTCGCAAAAAGCGTGCTAACTTACGCGCCGTCGTCTAACGGCGCGAGAGATTATATGGATTTAGCCAAAGAATTTCTGAAATAGGGGGGATGAAAATGAGCATGGGAAGCAATGTTAACCTAAAGGACCGACTGATAAGAAAAACTGCGGATAAAGCCAGTAATGTAAGTAAAGAAAACATTACAAACAAAGCCAGTGCTGTGAGAGATGAAGGGGTTAAACGGCCAAACGGGGATAAGACAGCGACGAAGGATACTAAAAAGGCGACTTTCTATGTAAAGAAGGACCTGCTTCAAAAATTGTACAACTTCGCGTACTGGGAGAGACGCAGCGTGACAGACGCGCTCAATGCCACGCTAATGGACGGATTAAAAGGGAAGAATACGAAAGAGATTGGGAAATAGAATCATGGAAGAGAACAAACAAAAAGAAAGCGAAGCTAAACAATACGTGGAAGATATGCAAAAAAGCCTTGAGACGGTCACGGATCCAGGCCTTAAAAAGACGCTCACACGGGTGATGGAGAGGCTTAAGGAAGCGCCTGTCGAGAAAGACATAGAAGAATTTAAAAAAGAGGTCCTCAAAGCCCCTCTAAAAGAGGAACAGAAAATATTCGCCTTTCTGCCGCACCAGATGGCCAAGACATCGATATTCTTCCCCATGTCGGACAGGGAATTGAAAGAAGAAAACAGGAAGATCGGCCGGATAGAACATGAAACCGGATGGGGGAGGGTTGTTATTGAGGGCGTTAAACTGGCCATATTCGAAGAGGACATCTTTCTTGTGTTGATGAAAATAGCGAAGGACCGATTTAGAAGCGATAAAAACGGGCATTTTATAGAAACATCCATGCAAGAAATCGTAAACGTACTTTACGGATCTTCCGGTTATACAAAAAAGTCTTTTGAGCGTGTAGAAAGAGCCTTGGACAATTTTCAGCTTGTAAGGTTTGAATTAGCAACGTTTGATTGGACAAAGAAGGGGAAAGAAAGAATAAAAACAGAGATAAAGCGAAGTATAGGGGGCATAGTCCAGTCGTATAAATACAACAAAGAGACCAAGACGTTAAAAATATACTTTAATCCTCATTTTATGGCGTACTTTCTAGAGTCTATGCTTACCAATATTGACTTTTCGCTCAGGCGCAGATTAAAAAAAGACGGTTCCAAGGCCCTTTTAAGATTCTTGTCAACCCATAGAAACCCAGGGGAGATGCATGTATTAACGGTGCTGAATGCTATCAACTTCAACACTAATCAGCCAATGTTTAAGCTGCGGCAATTATTTAAGGCTTTCTTAAAAGAGCTGAGACAAAACGGAGTATTGGGGACCAAGACAAAGCTACGCAAGGGAGATACGGTTTGTTTTGATGTTTTACCGCGGAAAAAGGAGCTGCTCGATTAGTGAGTATGGAAAACCCGATTAGTGAGTATGGAAAACCCGATTAGTGAGTATGGAAAACCCGATTAGTGAGTATGATTTTGAAAATGTTTACGCTATAACATATTATAAAATAAGGAGTTACGAAAAAATAAAAAAACCGCATAGTATTATATAGTCTTAATAGTCTTAATAGTCTAAATAGAGAAAAAATTAAAGATTTTTTCAAAGACGTTTTTCTTTAAAAAACTATCCAAAATTAGCTCAAATGATTAGTTTTTAGGGTAGTTGGAGAGGTAAAAATGTGGTAAGAAGGCAAAACCACCCAGGGAAATTAAACAAAAGTGGGGGAAGTATAGGCAATGAGTAACAGCTTGGTCCAGAGCAAGATGGCCTTAAACAAGATAAATATGCCAGTAAGTTACTTGACTGAGGATGATATAAACCAGCTTGTTACAGGCTGCAAAAAGGAAAGGGACCGGCTGCTGATCCTACTTTTATTCCAGACAGGCTTAAGGATATCGGAGGCGCTTTCGCTTACGCCGGCATTGATAAGGAATTTTGAAGGAAGGCCGGCCATGGAGATAATGGGGAAGGGAAAAAAGAAAAGAATGGTCGCTTTGCCGGTTAATCTTAAGGACAAGCTAGAATCTTACGCCTACAGAACCAAGATTGAGCCTAGAGAACCCTTCTTTGATATAAATAGGTCAAGGGCTTGGCAAGTGCTAAATGAGGCTAGAGAACGCTCAGGAATGCAAAAAAGGGTATTTCCACACCTTTTGAGGCATAGTGATGCGATTATACGGTTAAGGAAAACAGGTAATCCTAAGGCGTTGCAGTATCATTTGGGGCATAATACGCCGGCAATGACTTTGCGGTATTTATCGACGCTTACGCAAGAGGACGCGCTCAGGGTGCAGCAGGAGGTGGAGTTTGGGGGGTGAAGATGTATGAAAAAATTATCTAGCAAATCATATGTCATGGTATTTATGATATTGTTGTTTATCTTTCTGACCTGTTTAGGTTTTGCAGATGAAAATAAAGAATATCTTCTAAAAGCGAATGAACAAAATGCTAAATGGATAAGCATTATATTAAAAGCAATTTCTGGACTGGTTGCGGTTATTGCCCTTGCTTTTGGCACGGTTTTGGCCGTTGTTATAAACCAGTTGAGAGAAATTAGTAAAAAAATAAGAGTCACACAAGAAAACATTAATAGAATTAAGAGCCATGAAGATACAATTTTTAGATTAACAAATGATATTAATGAGGTGAAAAATCAAATACGTGATGCTGTATTGACGGAAAAGAAATTTAATGAACAGGAAATAGCAAATTTAGTGAAAGATATTACTGGCAGATCTCCAAGCGTTCGTCTTGTAAATATATTAAAAGATCTAATTTGGAAAGAGCACGTCGATAATTTAGATAAGTTAAAGGCATTGAAAGATGAAGGCTTACGCAATGAACTTAAATTAGACTTTTTTAAAATAACCAATAGAGATCTAGACGACCAGAAGCTAATCGATTGGCTTTATTTACTAAAAATAAAAGAGGGTTCTAAAAAAGACTTGTTGGAAGCAACAGAAAAAGCCGAGAGAGAAAGTCAAGAATTCCAAAAAGCACTGAAAGAAGGAAAAATAAACTTATTTGATCAATGGGGAGCAATTAAATAATTTTATACACTGCATAGGTTTATTGTTGTTATGGAGGAAGATTAAATGAGCATATATGATTTTGTTGAAAAATATTTCGTATTATTAAAAACTTTCCAAGGATGGAGTCTTATTGTTTTTGGTTTTATTGCAGGGTTGATGTTATATCAAGCAATTCATCGTAGTGAACTTAGTGAGTTGCAGCTTAAACGTGAGCGCCTAGACGCTATTTCCCAACAGCAAAATCTTACAGGTGAGGAATTATCCAAACCCCAGATCAAATTTCTGAGAAAACTTATTAGTTATCAAGAAGTGAATGATTTAACTAAGGTCGTCATTGGTAAAGACGGCATAATTTTTGACGACAAACAAGGTAAGCCAACAGGAATAAATGTAATTAGTGATTTTCTCGAAAAAGATCCAAACATTTTCGTTAAAGAAGATTTAGAAAAACTAATTTATTCGATCCCAGAAAAATATCTTAAATTCATTCCAGAAACCAGATTTGGTGCACCATATGTAATAAGATTTAATGAACCAGCAAAAGAGATAGTAGATAAGAGGTAGCTTTTAGATGAATCAAGCTTTTATTATTATGCAAATTGGGAACACTGATATGGATTTAGTTTGTAGAGATGCGATTGTGCCTGCATTGAAGGCATGTAATCTTGATCCAAAACGGGTTGATAAACATAACCAAGGACGTCTACTAAAAAGCGAGGTAGTTGGATTCATTGAAACATCAGACATTATTGTTGCAGATCTTACCAATGAGAGACCTAACTGCTACCTCGAAGTAGGATACGCCATGGGGTTGGACAAATTCCGTAATTTAATACTGACGGCGCGAGAAGACCATAATCAGGACAGCCCTAATTATAAAAAAGATGGACCAAAGATTCACTTTGACCTAAGTGGGTATGATATTTTATTTTGGGAACCGAGCAACCTCAAAGGTTTTAAAGATGAGCTTGAGAAGCGCGTAAAGCGGAGATTGGTAACCATAGCACCGACTGTCTCGGTTTCTTCTTGGGATGAAGATTGGATTTCTAAAAATCAAGAGTCGGCCATGGGGGCTTTTAAAAAAAACGGTAAGACAGCATTCATGGAAATTCGAATGACTTTACCTGACTTTAAACCAAGCATTCCACAAGGAGAATTACTTCGTATAGCTGAACAAGCAGAAATCCATACTTTTGGGTGGCCTATCGGAGTTGTGCTGTCTAATAGAGAAGAATATCGGCCAAGACCAAAAACAGACGGCATTATTGCTGAGATAGATATTAAAGAGAGACTCGATGGCGAAAGTACTTATGACTATTGGACAATCCGAAAAGACGGGTCATTTTATTTACTGAAAAGCCTATTTGAAGAGATGCGTAAACCAGGGCATATCTTTTTTAATACAAGGATAGTCCGCATAACAGAAACTTTGCTTTATGCAGCTCGTCTTTATTCTGGATTTAAAATAATGTCAGACTCTCGTATTTTAAT
>MNVP01000058.1 GCA_001871815.1 Candidatus Omnitrophica bacterium CG1_02_40_15 | reverse complement strand
TTTATAATATCTTTTGTCAGAGGTAGGTATATTTTTTTCATATTTAATATATGTTCTCGACTCGGCATCTTCGATGCCTCGCTCGAACAATATTCTTCGAGCGAGCGAAGCGAGTCGAGAAGAATCTCATATAGTAGCTTCTGCGGTGCGGGTGGCGTGGCAGCTTATATTTACACTAAGAGGTAACCCGGCTATATGCGTAGGATAAGTCAATATGCTTACCCCAAGAGCTGTGACGTTGCCTCCAACGCCTATCGGCCCGATCTTTAGTTTATTAACTTTTTTCAATATGCTTTTTTCAAGTTCAGCAATATGCTTGTCTTTATTATGCCTCCCTAGAGGCCTGAATATAGCCTCTCTTGAAAGCGCCACTGCCTTATCAAGGGTTCCACCTATGCCGATACCTATATATATAGGCGGACATGGCCTTGAACCTGCGTCTTTTACAGCATCTATAATAAATTCTTCTATGCTTGAAACCGGATCAGTAGGCCTGAACATCCTGATCTTACTTACGTTCTCGCAGCCAAAACCCTTTGCCACAACTTTTATATTGATTTTGTTTCCAGGAACTATATCAGTATAGATAATAGGAGGCAGGTTTGTATTTGTATTTTTTCTTATCAATGGGTTATTTACAATTGAATTTCTGAAATAACCTTCTTTATACGCAAGCGCTACGCCATTACTAACTGCATTTTTAAGGTCTCCTTTTACCGCTAAAGACTGGCCTATTTTTAAATATACAACCGCCATCCCAGTGTCCTGGCATATAGCCAGCTTTTTCTTTTTAGCGATTAAGGCGTTTTTAATAATCACATCCAGGGCGTATCTGGCTTTTGGCCTGGTTTCATTTTTCCTGGCAGATTTGAGAGCGGAAAGTATATCAGGCCTTAAACACGTATTCGCCTTTATAAATAAATTTTTTACTATACCAGTTATTAATTTAGAATCTACTATTTTTATCATCTTATACCTAATATTTTATGAACCTGCGGTATGAACCTTACGTTATCCAATGCGGAATTTGCTGTATCCAAAAATTTCCGGGCCTCTGTTATTTTCTGTATCTTATTATTTATTGTTACAGGCTGAAGTATAAAAAATATAGCCTTATCAATCTTCTCTATTATAGACGCTGCTTTTCTTATATCGGACAATGTAGTTTTATTTGTAATAACTGATTTTACAAAGGCCTTTTTCTTAACAGCTTCTTTAAGAAAATCAGCATGGGCTTTCCAATAAGCCCTGCATCCGGTTGAAGAAGGAAGTTTTATATCCATGCTTATTATATCTAAAAAATCAATAATCTTCAAAAGTTTATTTTTTAATATGCCGTTGGTTTCAAGGTATGCAATAAAACCTTTGCGCTTTAACTCTGGCAAAACCTTTTTTAAAAAACCAGCATATAAAAGCGGCTCGCCTCCTGTAAAAGAGACTACTCTATTGTTTTCCTTTAGAATAGCGCTCATAAATTCCTGAGCCGAGTATTCCTCAAATCCGGCTTTTCTGAGTTCGTCGCAGAAACCGCACTTTATATTGCAGCCGTAAAACCGCACAAATGTCTGAACCTGTCCTACGTATAGCCCTTCTCCCTGAATCGAACTGAATATTTCTACTATTTTCGCTTTAACCACAGAATCCTTTTGCACGAAGCCTGCAGGCATCGCATACGCCGCAAGGTTCGCTTCCTCCCTTATAACAAGACCACGTGAGATTAAAATCCACGCCTAAACGCCTACCAAGCTTCACAATGTCCTCTTTTGTCTTATATAATAACGGCGCAACTATCTTTATGCCTTTTAGTTTTGTGGCTTTTTTAAACAACTCATTAAATGTCTTGTAATATCCAGGCCTGCAGTCAGGATAGCCTGAAAAATCTATTGCGTTCGCGCCTATAAAAACCGCTTTCGCGCCTATTGCCTCAGCAAAAGAAAGCGCAAAACTTAAAAAAATTGTATTTCTGGCTGGGACATAGGTAAGAGGGATATTCCCTTTGTCTAAAAATTTTCTATTTTCAGGAATTTTGATATTTTTATCCAGAAGCGCGCTCTTTTTCCAGGGTAAACGTATTTTTAAAACAGTGCACTGGGATTTTGCGGCCTTAGCCAGTCTCTTAGCAAATAAGACCTCTTTTTTATGCCGCTGGCCATAATCAAATGTAAGGCAGCTTATCTTATACCCAATCTTTTTTGCAATAAAAAGAGTAACGGCTGAATCCATCCCGCCTGATAGTAAAACAATTGCTTTCTTCATGCCCTCGGATGAACCTTATCGTAAATAGCCTTCAACCTGCCAGTAGTTACATGCGTATATATCTGAGTAGTAGAAAGATTTGCATGGCCTAAAAGTTCCTGCACGCTCCTTAAATCTGCCCCCCTATCCAGCATATGAGTAGCAAAAGAATGCCTTAACGAATGAGGAGAAATATTCTCGTTAAGGCTGGTTTTGCGAATATACTTATGAACTATTCTTCTCACAGCTCTATCGCTTGCGCGCCTATTGCTTTTATTAAGAAATACTGGCTTGTTTTCATTTATATCTATCACTTTGATTTTTTCAAAATAAGCCTTTATAGCTCTCAATGCTTTGTCTCCTATAGGCACAAGCCTTTCTTTCTTGCCTTTTCCAGCCACCTTTAACACCCCGCTTATGAAATCAATATCCTCTTTATCCAGGCCCACAAGCTCACTTACCCTTATGCCTGTTGAATAAAGCGTTTCGAGAATTGCCCTGTCGCGCAAGCCTATAACATCAGAAGAATCAGGTGATTCCAGGAGTTTCACAGCATCATCTGTGCTTAAAAATAAAGGCAGTTTCTTGTCTATCTTGGGCGTTGAAAGGCTCTCCGCTGGATTAGATTTTATATATCCTTCCCTGTAGAGAAACTTAAAAAAACTTCTGAGGCAAGCCATTTTTCTAGCTACTGAACTCTTTGAAAAATTTTTCTCCTTCATCCTGGCGAGAAAAAGCCTCACGTCCAGATAGGTAACCTGTTCTATGGGTTTATCTTTTATTGATTCGCTGAATCCCCTAAGGTCTATCTTGTAGTTAGTTACAGTGTGATACGAGGCGTTTTTTTCAATCTCCAGATAATTTATGAACTTATGCACATATCGATCAAGCATCTTCCCCCTCTAATGCGCTATCTTCATCATTTTGAGAAGGAAGCCTGCGGGATATGTGATGGCACTTTGGGTAATTGGAGCAGCCGTAAAAATGCCTGCCTCCTTTTGAGCGGCGCTCAACAAGCATTCCGCCGCAATCAGGCTCAGGACATTTTACGCCAGTAGGTATTGCTTTGGCAAACCTGCAGTTAGGAAAATCAGAACAGCTTAAAAACCTTCCAAGCCTGCCCCATTTTATAACCATAGGCTTGCCGCATTTTTCGCAAATCTCTGATGTCTTCACAGCCTCGCCTTTTACTTTGCGCATGTTTATCTTTGCGTGTTCCACTTCTTTCTCAAAAGGCACATAAAATCTTTTCAGGATCTCCGCGCTTTTTTGCCTGCCCTCTTCTATCTCATCCAACTCTTCTTCCATTTTGGCTGTAAATTCCATATCCAGGATTTTAGGAAAACTTTTTATCAAAAGATCTGTCACCACTATGCCAAGCTCAGAAGGACAGAAATACCCTTCTTTTCTTTTTACATAATTGCGGGCAATAATGGTCTGGATGATAGGCGCGTACGTGCTAGGCCTTCCAATCCCGTCTTCTTCAAGGGCCTTTACAAGAGAGGCATCTGAATATCTTGGAGGAGGTTTTGTAAAGTGCTGGCTTGGATCTAGTTTTAAAAGATCCAGCATTTCTCCTGCTTCCAAAGAAGGGAGCAGCTTTTCTTCTTCTTTTACTTCCTCGTTTTCCTCATAAACAATGCTAAACCCCTGGAAGACTTTCTGGGAACCATTGGCTTTAAAAATACACCTACCTGCTTTTATTCCAACGCTGACTACATTAAATATAGCAGGCGTCATCTGGCTGGATATAAAGCGGTTCCATATCAATGTATAAAGTTTATACTGGTCTATTGTCAAAAATTCTTTTATGCTTTCCGGCTCTCTTAGTGGTAACGCAGGCCTTATTGCTTCATGGGCTTCCTGAGCGCTTTTCTTTGATTTATACACATTTGGCATACTGGGCGCAAATCGAGAGCCATATTTTTCAAGTATATACTTTCTTGCAAAATCCTGCGATTCTTTTGAGACCCTCACAGCATCTGTGCGCATGTAGGTTATAAGGCCTACATTTCCCTCGCTCCCTATAGGCAAACCTTCATATAACTGCTGCGCCACCTTCATTGTTTTAACAGCATGGAACCTGAGTTTATAAAATGCCTCTTGCTGAAGTTTAGAGGTTATAAAAGGCGGCTGAGCGTATTTACGTTTTTCCTTTTTCTCAATGCTCTCTACTATAAATTTTTCCTTTTCCAGCTCACCTACTATTTTAACTGATTCATCATTATTTTTAAGATCTGCTTTTTTATTATCTATCTTATCTAATTTTGCAATAAACCTGGAGTTTTCTACATCTTTCTTTTTAAGCTCCGCTTCTATGTCCCAGTATTCCTCCGGCACAAAAATGCGAATTTCATTTTCTCTATCTACTATAAGCCTCACTGCGACTGATTGAACCCTGCCTGCTGAAAGGCCTCTGCCAACCTTTCTCCATAATAACGGGCTGATACTGTAACCCACTAACCTATCCAGAACTCTCCTTGCCTGCTGAGCGTCCACCATGTTCATATCTATATTCCCAGGCTTACTGATTGCTTCTTCTATCGCAGTCCTTGTAATTTCATGGAACGCAATTCTATAAATTTTTTTCTTTTTGCCTAAAAGATTAGCAAGGTGCCAGCTTATTGCTTCTCCTTCTCTGTCAGGGTCTGTTGCCAGAAATATAGTATCTGAATCAGCTGCTTTTTCTTTCAATGCGTCCACTATCTTTTTTTTGCCAGGTATCATTATGTATTCAGGAGTGAAACCTTTTTCTATTTCTATGCCCATCTTTGACTTAGGAAGATCCATTATGTGCCCCATTGAAGAAGTGACAATAAATTTTTTACCAAGTATCTTATTTATAGTGCTGGCTTTTGCAGGCGATTCAACAATGACAAGTGATTTGGCCATTTCAATTCTCCATTCTATATTTTAATAAAATTTTTACCTGGTAGCTGTTTTGCAAATTTCTTTATTTCCAGGTTTAATAATATCCCGGCGATTCTATTAAGCCCTATGCCGCTTTCCTGGCATATATCATCTATATATTTAGGATCGCTGGATAATAAAGTATATACTAAACTTTCGTCTTTGTCCAATACAGAACCTTCTGCCTGGCAACTTGCGAAGTTGCCCATGTTAAGCTCTTCAAGTATATCCTCAACCCCTTGCGCTAATTTCGCTCCTTGCTTTATAAGCCTATTAGTGCCTTTTGAAGTCATTGAATCCACTTTTCCAGGCACTGCAAAAACTTCCCTGCCCTGCTCTAAAGCGCAATCACATGTAATAAGAGCTCCGCTTTTTTCAGCTGCCTCTACACACACAACGCCTAAAGAAAGTCCGCTTATTATCCTGTTTCTCTTTGGAAAGTTTCCTTTATCAGGTATAGTAGCCATCGGAAATTCGCTGATGACAGCTCCTGATTCAGAAATTTTTCGAGCTAACTCTCTATGCTCCTCTGGATAAATATTAGCAAGGCCTGAACCTAAAACTGCGATTGTTCTTTTCTTTGCCTTTAACGCGCCCTTATGGCTGCTTGAATCAATACCCCTTGCAAGGCCAGAAATTATTGTAATACCATGCGAAGCTAATTCAAAACCTAATTTCTCAGCTGTTTGAAGTCCATAAAAAGACGCTAAACGCGAACCAACTATTGCAATGGCCAGCTTATCTCCCGGCAAGATACTGCCTTTAACGTATAAAACTACAGGCGGATCATATATATTTTTCAGATTCTCAGGGTAATCCTTATCTAAAAAAGTAATAACCTTTACGCCATATTTCTTTATTAAATCCATCTCCTTTTTTAAATCAATATCTTCAATTGCCTGCGGCACCTTTGCTCCTATAATAGGCCCAATTTCCTTTACCCCGGCAATATCATCAGCGCCTGCCTTAAAAACTTTCTCCAGTGACCCAAACTCCCTCAAAAGCGCCTGCGTCCTGATGCTGCCTATATCCTCAACCATATTAAGAATAATCAATCTCTCAATATCATTCATAATAGTATAAACTATAACAGATACCTGCTAAATAGTCAAATTTCAGCTGCTTAACTTTACAATTCGTGCCAGGCACCATTTGTAAAGTTATCCGGCCTATCTATCAGGCTTAAATCCTATCTGCGGCTTTGGTTTTACAGGAGAGGGAGCCATAAGCTGGCGAATCGCCTCAAAGATTGCTTGAATATCTGCATCATGTTTTTCTATCTTTCTTTCAAGTTCATTAAGCTTATATGCGAGTTCCTTATTCAAAGAAAGGATCTGCCTTAATTTAACAAAAGCCCTCATTATAGCAATGTTAACCTGAATAGCCCTTTCGCTATTTAAAACGGTAGAAAGCATTGCAACTCCTTGTTCTGTGAATACATAAGGTAGATATCCTCCTAAATGTTTCCATGATGGTATCGCATTTTGCGATACCATGAACTTTGTTTCTTCTTCATCTAACTGAAACATAAAATCTTCTGGAAAACGACTGGCGTTTCGTTTTACCTGCTCTCTGAGCCTGATAGATTTTACACCATAAAGTTCTGCTAAATACTTATCCAGCATCACCTTATGCCCTCTAATCATAAAAATCTTTTGCTCAATTGTTTCTTCTGGAATCAGCTCTTTATCCATAACTACCCCTTCTTTATAGGGAACGGTTGAAACCGTTCCCTATAAATATGATACATCTGGAGGCAAAATTCTTTCAAGAATTTTATATTTTTAAAAAATCTGCGGAATTAATCTGACAACTCTAACCAGATTAGAATAGGTTGTAAACAGGGGCTATCCAAGATATAGAGGGGAAAAATTAGCGCATTAGGTAAATGACTTTAATATTTCTTCAACTACCTGCTCTACTCTTAAATTATCGGTCTCTATGCTGAAATCCGCCTTGTCGTAATAAGGTTTTCTTTTTTTAAGAAGCTCTTCTATCTGTTTCTTAGGATCCTGAACATTTAGAAGCGGGCGGGTTTTAAGGCCTTTTGTTCTTTTGAGAATAGTTTCCGGGGATGCTTTGAGGCAAATTATAATGCCGCTATTTTTTAGCTCCCTGAAGTTTTCTTCATCTACAATAGCTCCGCCTCCTGCAGAAATAACAATGTTTTTACGCGAACTCGCTTTTTTAACAACCTCTTTTTCAGCTAGCCTGAAATACGGCTCGCCTTTTTTCTCAAATATATCTTTAATAGGCATTTTTTCTCTCGTTTCTATCATATCGTCTAATTCCACAAAATCTCTATTGAGTTTTTTTGCAAGTTCTTTGCCCACAACGCTTTTACCGGTACCCATAAAACCAACCAAGATTATATTATTCATAAAATTTGTAACAGTTCGGTTCTTATAAAATCTAATATTGTTCGAGCGGTCATATTGGCTAAACATTAGAACCCAGTCGAGAACCATGCTATAAAGCTTATTCCGAACTTCTCGACTAAGCTTGCATGGATAGCCGCTGTGTCCGCTCGAAGAATATTATAATAGTCTTTCTAATGGCTGAACTATTACTGAAATTTAATATAACAGATAACCCTATAATAGTCAAATCCCTTGTATTTGCTGGGTTATATGCTATACTCCTTTTCCAAATGAAAATACTGCCAGGTATAATATTATTAGCTATTCAATTAACTTTATTAAATCCTGCCTACAGCATTGATATTAAAGAGAAAAATAGTTTCCTGTTAGATATAAGAAATAGGGATAACTCTATCTATCTGAATCGTTTTTCTGCTTCGAAGAATATCACCAGATACGATATAAAAACTTCTCTTTTTGGAGAATGCCAGTGGCATTTCGGAACATCTAGATGGGAAAAAATAACATCAGGCGTAGAAGCTGAAAAGCTTTTTTTAAAATATGTCTATTGCGGCGAATCTGTTCATTTTATTTCCGGCCAGATCCTTAATTACATGACATTTGATCCTGGTAATATGTCTATAGAGGCAACCACAAAATTAGGGTTTATGTTTCCTCTATCTAAAAAACTTTCATTCAGAATCTGGAACGAATATTCATACAATCTGGAGAAAGGCTCTGCAGGGCTTAATGAAGTGCATATAGAAATACCTTACGAGGTCAATAAAAATTTGGATTTAGGAATTGGCTGGCGCCACACTGACAGGATCCATGCCTTCGACTCAGATTACGCTATTTCTTTTCTTGCTTTACATTTTTAATCCAACTATATAACCTTTATAATTTCTTTTTACCTCTGTGATACTGTCTCCACCGAATTTTTCCAGAAACGCCTTAGCAATAACAAAAGCCAGCACCGCCTCCCCCACTACTCCTGCAGCAGAAACAGCGCACACATCAGACCTCTCCGTGGAAGCCTTTACCTGTTTTTTTGTATCAATATCTATGGTATTAAGGCCATCTATTAATGTGCTTATAGGCTTCATGTAACCGCGAACCACTATATCTTCGCCATTTGACATGCCGCCTTCTATACCTCCGGCATTATTGGTTTTCCTGTAGATGCCTTTTTCCTTGGAATAAAAAATCTCGTCATGCACCTTTGAACCTTGTTTTCCAGCGCATTCTATGGCATTGCCTATCTCAACTGCTTTAATAGCGGGTATAGACATAATCCTTTCTGCAAGACTCGCATCTAATCTTCTGTCGCAATGCATGCAGCTTCCCAAGCCAGGCGGCACCCCTTTTACTATCACTTCAAATACTCCTCCTAAAGTATCTTTTGATTTTTTGGCTTCATCTATTTTATCTTTCATTAGTTTCTCTGTTTTAGCTCCGCCTATCATTAGAACCCTGCTCAGAATCTTTATATCAAACTCGGCTAATAAAATTTTGCATATAGCGCCAATGCCTACCCTTACGGCTGTTTCTCTTGCAGAGGCCCTTTCAAGCACGCACCTTGCATCTTTAAATCCATACTTAAGAATCCCTGCTAAATCTGCATGGCCAGGCCTTGGGTTTTTAACAGCTGACAATTTATCTATGCTAAAATCCTTGTTTTCAATAAGAATAGCTATAGGGCTTCCTATTGTTGCGCCTTTCATTATGCCTGAAAGTATCTTAGCGCTGTCGTGCTCTATCTGCATCCTTTGGCCCCTGCCATAGCCTTCCTGCCTTCTTTTAAGATCCTTATTTATATCGCTAATATCTATCGTAAGGCCGGAAGGCATGCCTTCTAATATCCCAATAAGAGCCTCTCCGTGCGATTCGCCTGCAGTCAAAAATCTTAACATTTTTCCCCCTTTCACCACATCTCCACGCTCAACAACTTGACAAATCAACAATGTTGAAATGTCAAGTTGTTTAGAGCAAGAATAGGCTTAAGATTTTGTGGCCCCAAACCATAGCCACAAAACTGGCTAAAGAGATATACGGGCCATAAGGTATTATATCTTCTTTTTTTACAAATTTCATATAAATACCTATAGGCGCGCCAAAAAAAGGCGCTAAAAAGAAAATAAGCGCCGCTATCTTCCAGCCTAAAAACGCTCCAAGCATTGCCATGAGTTTTACATCGCCTCCGCCCATACTTTCCTTTTTAAACGCAAGCTGGCCTAAGACTCCTGTAAGATATATCAGCCCGCCTCCTGCCAAAGCCCCTATTATAGAATTTAAAAAAGCTTTCTTCCAGGTAAAAGCGTTTTGAAGCCCTGGAAAACTTACGCTCAAAACAATCCCTACAAATATTCCCACAAGGCTAATTCTATCCGGTATTATCTGAAACTCCAGATCAATAAAAGTAACTACGATAAGGCTGAACGTCAATAAACTGTATATCCAGAATATATAATTGAGCCCAAAATTCATATATAGAATAAGAAAGGATACTGCGCTTATAAGCTCTACTGCAAAATAACGAAAGGATATCTTTTCATGGCAAACCCTGCATCTGCCTCTCAGCATAAGATAACTCAATAAAGGTATGTTGTCATACCATGGTATAGGCTTTTTACATGAAGTGCACCTTGAACCAGGATATGCAACAGATTCATTGCGCGGGGTCCTGTATATACATACATTTAAGAAACTGCCGATAATTAAACCAAATATAAAAATTAGCACAAATGTCATATTCTACCTGCCCAAGTTGACACTTTTGACATTCAGACTGTGTCGTAATTAATGCGGTGCTCTCATAAATAATTATACAAAATGTTACTCGATATTATATCAATTTATCGTCGGATATGCTATAATAAATGTGTAAATACTGAAAGGAGACTTTATTATGGCATATCGCTACGGTAACCGTGAACAGATAGAACTCTTCCCGCAAGCAATCGAAGATTATGTAACTAAAGATGACCCTGTGCGGGCATATGATGCCTTTTGTGAAGCGCT
>MNVP01000053.1 GCA_001871815.1 Candidatus Omnitrophica bacterium CG1_02_40_15 | reverse complement strand
GTTTTCATATGCTGAAACAGCCGCTGCCATTCCTGCGGGCCCGCCTCCGACGATCACCAAATCCCTTTTAATCATATATCAAAACCTCTGCCACCTACGGGGTGGACCAATGGTCCACCCCGTAGGTGGCCCGGTCATTTATAACTATTTCTGAGCCCTTGCCTCTTTTTGTTATCCCTGTTAAAGGCGTTCGAGTTTCTTCAGCCAGGATTTTCATAATCCTTGTGGTGCAGAAACTTCCATGGCATCTGCCGGACTGCGCGCGAGTCCTGAATTTTACGCCATCCATTGTCTTTGCTCCCCTCTTTATCGCGTCCATGATCTCTTTTGAGGAAACCATTTCGCACCTGCAGACAATATCTCCGTAAGAAGCATCTTTTTTAATAAGCTTTTTTGTTTTTGAAAATGGTCTCGCAAATATATGCATTGTTTTTTTCCGATGAGCATAGAATATTAATTTTCTTCTAAGAGCCATGCCATTATCTTTTAGAATACTGGCAACTAAAAGCGCTATAGCAGGGCTGGCTGTTAATCCCGGAGATTGGATTCCTGCAACATTTATAAATCCAGGGGCTCTTTTTTCATGCCTTATAATAAAATCATCCCCTGCCACAGGCCTTAGGCCTGCAAAATAAGCGATTATATCTTTATCGTTTATTGACGGCACTAGGCGCCTGGCAGACGATAAGACTTTGCTAAACCCTGACTCAGAAGTAGAAAAATCCTCTTTGTCTTCGATGTCTTCAGCTGTCGGGCCTATCATAGGATTTCCATCAGCAGTCTTTATAATCAAAACACCCTTTGATATTTTGGATGGGAGGGGAAAAATCAAATGACTTGTCAGATTTTCTTTTTTCTTGTCAAGAATAAATTCTTCGCCTTTGCGGGGCCTGATTCTAAAATCATTTATACCCAGCATTTTAGATATCTCATCTGCGAATAAGCCTGCTGCATTGATAAGATATTTTGCTTTAAATAATCCCCTGGAAGCGCCTATTTCAAAATAACCCCCGGCTTTGATTATATTAATAACTTTTGTTTCAGTGTGAATTTCAACTCCGTTTCTAATCGCATTTTCTGCAATGTCATACACTAACCTGTAAGGGCTTATAATCCCTGCTGTAGGCGCATAAAGGCCGCAAACTGCTTCACTATTAAGATTCGGTTCGTTTTCCTTCAGCCAAGCTCTATCAACAATCTTTAACCCATATACGCCCAGAATCTCAGCTTCTTTTTTAAGGTGCAAAAGTTCTTTTATTTCATTTTCATTAAACGCGACTATCAACTCCCCAACTTCTTTAAAATCAACACTTAATTCTTTTGAGACTTTCCTTATTAGAAAATTTCCCTGCACGCATAATTTTCCTTTTAAAGAACCTGGGGGATTCTGGGTTCCTGGATGGATAATTCCTGAGTTTGATTTTGAAACACCAAAGGCAAGTTCTGTTTCTTTTTCAAGCAGGGCTATATCCAGTTTGTAGCGGGATAACTCTCTGGCAATTGAAGTGCCAATTACCCCTGCGCCAATTATCGCTACATCATGAATTTTCATTATTTTAGTGCACTGTCTTGAAGCAGGTGGGGCCATTCGGCACTGAATTGTTTTGCCGTCCGCTACGGTTTACAGCTCGTTTCTCTGTCGACTATCGTTTTGTCACTCGATTGAAACTCGCTGTAAATCCTTGCGGACATCTGCCAAAACAATTCTAATGTGCCTCAGGCCCCACCTGCTTCACAAGACTAGCCAGTATCTAAAAATAAATTAGTCCAACTTTATTTCGAAAGCGTTCTTTTAACTACTTCAATCCAGCCTTTGTAGAAATTTAAAGCATCGGATTTAGACATTTTAGGACGGAAAATTCTATCCTTTTGCCAGCATCTTTTTATCTCGCTAGTATTTTTCCAGTATCCCGTTGCAAGTCCTGCCAGATATGCAGCTCCTAAAGATGTAGTCTCTATCACCTTTGGCCTTATAACATTAATCCTGAGGATATCTGCCTGAAACTGGCATAGGAAATTATTTGCTGACGCCCCGCCATCAACCTTCAGATCCTTTATCTTCAAACCTGAATCTTTGCGCATAGCCTCAAGCACATCTTTAGTCTGATAACACATTGCTTCAAGCGCTGCCCTTACAATATGGCTGCCATTCGTACCCCTTGTAATCCCAAAAATAGCGCCCCTCGCATTCTGGTCCCAGTAAGGCGCTCCCAGACCCGTAAGAGCAGGCACAAAATAAACGCCTGCGTTATTCTTAACCGAAATTGCCATTTTCTCAGATTCCGAAGCGCAGGATAAAAGCTTAAGGCCATCTCTTATCCAGTGTATAGCTGCTCCTGCGATAAATATTGCTCCTTCAAGCACATATACCGGCTCTCCCTTAACCCCGCATCCAAGCGTAGTAATAAGCCCGCATCTTGAAACAACCCTTTTTCTGCCTGTATTCAATAAAATAAAACACCCTGTTCCATATGTATTTTTCATACTGCCTGGCTCAAAGCATGCCTGGCCAAATAATGCTGCTTGCTGGTCTCCAGCTATACCTGATATAGGGATACCTGCTGAAAGTTTTCCTATTTTTACAGTTCTTCCAAAGACGCCTGATGATCTTTTAACTTCAGGCAAGATCTGTTTTGGAATCTTAAATTTTTTCAGCGCTTCATTATCCCATTCCAGCTTTTCAATATTAAAAAGCATTGTGCGGGATGCGTTCGTATAGTCAGTGGCATGAACTTTACCGCCTGTGAGTTTCCATAAGATCCAGGCATCGATAGTCCCAAATAACAATTTACCTCTTCTGGCTTTTTTTAAAGCTCCTTTTACATTCTTTAAAATCCATTCTATCTTGGTTGCTGAAAAATACGCATCTATTGGAAGACCTGTCCTTTTTCTGAAGAAATCGCTCTGGCCCTTTACAGCCTTAAGCTGATCGCACCTATGGGCTGTGCGCCTGCACTGCCACACAATGGCGTTGTAAACAGGTTTACCTGTATCTTTATCCCATAGAATAGTTGTCTCACGTTGATTAGTAATACCTATTGCATGGATTGAATCTATTGGAATTTTTTTTAGGGCCTTCTGGATACAACTATTAACGCTTTGCCATATCTCTTCAGGGCCATGCTCTACCCATCCTGGCTTTGGAAAATATTGAGGGAATTCTTCATATGCGCTTATCATCTCTTTGCCATGCCTGTTATAAACAACAGCCCTGCTTCCTGTAGTGCCCTGGTCTATAGCTAAAATATATTTCATATAGTAATCCTCGCATTCTTTACATAAATAATTTTACTGTACCATTTGATAATAACTTTTTAAAGAAACTAGGCTCTTTGCTACCATGATGCCTAAAAAATAAGTCAGGATAAGGATAATAACGCTTACAAGTATTTTTCTCGCCATTGTAAAACGCGGATTAAACCAGAAAAGAGGCAAGGCAAACGGACCGACGCAAAGAAGCGCCATTATAAATGTAGCCATACTAAAATACCATTTGACTTTCTTCTTCTTATCAAGGTTCTCTCCGCAATGCTTGCACTTTATCGCCTCATCCTGTATCTCTTCAGCGCAAAAAGGACATTTTTTCATATCGCCTCCCTGTTTTTTCTATTTTACTATATATCTATTTTATATAACAGTAAAATATGGTATATTAAACCCAGATTTTGCAATAGCAAAATCTGCCCGACTTGTCCCTGCGTTTAGATTTACTTTTGTAAATCTGCAGGGAAGGGCCGGCAGATTAAATCCGATAGGATTTAATCTTGCTCGTCGGGGTAATCCCAAACAAATTTCTAATGCAAATTTTGGGTTAAATACTTATGAAAATAACTATTCAAAAAATCATTTACCCAGGCAAAAGTCTGGGCCTAAGCGGCAATAAAATAATACTCACGGATGAGGGAATTCCCGGCGAAACTGTAGAGATAAAGCCTCTTGAAGAAAAGAAGAATTATATTGAAGCAAAAACCATAAAAATAATAAATCCTTCTGAATTCAGAATAACTCCGGCCTGCAGCCATTATCAAGCATGTGGCCCTTATCAATACATTGACTATAAAACGCAGGCCGCCATTAAAGAATCGCAGTTAAAAGAAATATTTCCAAATACGCCTACCATTGCTATTGCCTCTCCCCAGATATGGGGATACAGGAATAAAATCAAATTAACTATAATATGGGAAAATAGAAAAGCAAGCCTCGCGTATCACGTTTCTGAATCAAGAGACAAATTTATCCAGATAAATTCATGTTGCTTAGTAAGCGAAAATATTAATAAGTTCCTGGCGTCATTTATTGAAATAGTAAATAAAGAGGGCCTGAATTTTATCAAAGAGATTGAAATAAGAGAAAGCAGGGGGCAGGCATGCCTGTCCCCTGCCAAAGAATTAATACTCACGACATATCCTCCAATAAAACCTAATGATAATCTAGCCGCATTGTTTTCAGAATTCCATGTGAAAAATAATTATATTGAAGAAACAGTTTTAGGAAAAACCCTTAGGATAGGCCCTGAGTCATTCTTCCAGATTAATGTCCCAATGCTTGAGATTACGCTTAAAGAAATGCAAAAATCCATACGCCTGGATAAAAAAGAAATAATAGCTGACCTCTATTGCGGCATAGGCACGTTCGGAATAGCCTTAAGCCAGCTTGCCAGAGAAGTTATCGGGATAGAATCCAACCCCGGTAATATATCTTTTCTGAAAAGTAACCTTAAGTTAAATAAAATCAAAAACTTCAAGCTTTATGAAGGGCCTTGCGAAAAAATATTCCCATTAATGCTAACTAACAGCATTACCACCTTAATACTTGACCCGCCGCGAAAAGGCCTGGATAATATGCTTTGCCAAAATATCCTTTTGAGCTCGATAAAAAAGATTATATATCTATCTTGCAATCCCGTTACTCTCAGCCGGGATTTAAAGATCCTTGACCGTTCATATACAATTAAAACTCTTTTTCTTTTCGACTTCTTCCCTCATACGCCTCATATTGAAACCTTGGCGATACTGGAAAAAGGCAGGGGACGGTTTTAAACCGTTCCCTACAATAACATCATTGTTCTACCTTTGCAGCTATATTAAGATTTCTTATGCCGATCTCATTAAGATCATCAAGTATAGTTACGATATTTTTGAACCTGACCATCTTGTCTGAAAAAAGGATCACCTCTAGGTCCGGATTGTCCTTATGCGCCATCCTGACCTGAGATATCAGCTCTTTCCTTGTGATAAGTTTATCGTCAATATACATAGCGTTATCATTGCTGACAGTAATATTTATCTGCCTGGCATTTGTGAAAGGTTTTCCGCTTGCAGCCTCAGGAAGGTTAACCTTTATGCTGGATTGAAGGATCAGAGGCGTGGTTATCATGAAGATTATCAATAAAACAAGTATAACGTCTGTGAAAGGCGTTATATTTATCTCTGCCATTATTCTTTGTCTTGCAAGGCGTTTATTCATTTCTTTATATTAGAAATAAAGTCTAGTATTTCAGAAGCGCATAATTCCATATCTATAACAAAATTATCTATTTTTTTTATAAAATAATTATACGCAATAACAGCTGGTACTGCAACGCACAACCCGGCTGCGGTGCATATAAGCGCTTCTGATATGCCGTTTATAACAACGCTTATGCCGCCTGAACCGGTTTTAGAGATATCATGAAATGCCCTTATTATCCCGAGCACTGTGCCAAAAAGCCCTATATAAACAGAGGTACTCCCTATTGTTCCAACTATAGTTGTGAAGCGGCTTAACATGTTTGTCTCTATAGCGATGCTTCTTTCCATGTTGCTCGATATCTCTTTTTCTCCCCTGCCATAGGCACTGAGGCCAGCGCATACAACATTAGCAAATGGAGTATTTGCTTCATTGCTTATGCCAATGCACATAGACACGGCATGTCTTGGGTTATCGCGGTTCAACTGATTTTTTATATCCATCATAAAATCTTCTCTTTTAACTATGGACCGCCTGCGGTAATACAAAATCCTCTCTATTATAATTGCCATAGACAATATAGAGCATAATATAAGAACATACATCGTGACGCCGCCGTTACTGATCAACTGAAACATCCCCATCTAACCACCTCTCAAATTTTGTGAAACAAAATTTGATCCCGAGCCCGCCATTGCACTCAACAAATATGCGGCGAGGGACCTTTATAACTTTTTATTCAGATCTTTTCTTTTAAAATGGCAAGATATACAATATGCTGTTTTTCCCTCTGACCCCTCAAGCTAACGCCTGTTTTATTTTATCAGGTATAGCCTGAGGTTTTAACGCTTCGCTAATACAGGCCCATACTGTCTTGCATGTTACAAGCGTAAGCCTTTCTCTTTTTATCTCATGCAAAAAATGGATCGAGGAAAAACCTATCTTTTCTATGCTTGTAAAGATACGGATTACATCCCCGTACCTGGCAGGCAATTTATAATCTATATCTACGTGAACAACCGCAAATAACACGCCCTGTTTAGCGAATTCCGGCAGGCTAACGCCATTTTTGAGACAAAATTCAAAACGCGCTTCCTCAAGATGCCTGAGATAATTAGCATAATACATCACGCCTCCTGCATCTGTATCATGGTAATAGATTTTCTTTTCTATGTAATGATCTGCCATAATCTAATTTAAGAATTATCTACAAATACAAAATATACTATTGTTATTGAAATCATAATAAGAGACGCTACTTTTAATATGAATGGGTCAAAAACCCCTGCCGCATACCCCCGGATTGTAAACATATCTATAAGCGGCTTTTCAAGCCACGTAGTAGCCAATAAAATAGAGGCTATGCTTATGCAAAAGAAAAATGCCTTGCCTTGACTCCAGCTTCTGCCTATTTCCAGTATCAGATATAAAACCATAAAAAACACCCAGAATAATGGATTAGCGTAATAGAAGTGAAAGCTTTGAATGCTTTTAATATAAGGCAGGAAAGCTGTTTTTAATGATTCTATATATAAAGCTATGTCCATGATAGGTAGATCCTTCGTCGTCCGCCACTGAAACAATGGCGGACTCCTCAGGATAAATTAAACCAATGTTAAAATATAATATTGGTTTAATTTAATTTTACAGCATCTGGAGTTTTAATGCAATTAGAAAATTACAGCTTAGATTTCAAGAAAATCGCTTTCAGTGATAACTTCCAAGCGATTTTCGCAGTCCCCCTGTTTTGTTTTCGAAGAAAACAAGGGGGATATACTTTCCTATACTATCAAGATATTAAAGACATATCTGTAAGGAATTTTGCTTTAAGCATGCCTTCATCCCATTCACCCTGAGGAGTAGAATCCCATACAATACCGCCGCCTATACCCATCTCTCCGATTCCTTCGCGGATCAACAATGTGCGGATAGGGATATTGAAAAAGATATCTCTGCCAGGCGTGATATAACCAATGGCGCCAGTATATATCTTACGCTCTTCGCGTTCAAGTTCTTTTATAATCTGCATTGCGCGTATCTTTGGCGCCCCTGTAACCGAACCTGAAGGAAAAAGCGAGGCAAATAATTCATAAATAGGTATATCTTTCCCCACATGGCCTGTCACAGTAGATGTCATCTGAAATAAAGTTTTGTATTTCGCCACTTCGAAAAGTTTCGGAGCTTCTATCCCCCGCCCTACCCTTCCAAGGTCATTCCTTAAGAGGTCCGCGATCATCACATTCTCAGCTCTATTTTTGAAATCATATTGAAACCGCAGGCGCGCCGCAATATCAGAAATCATATTATCTCCGCGGCGCCATGTTCCTTTCATAGGTTTTGTAACAGCATGCGTGAACTCTTTTTTAATGAACATCTCCGGAGAACAGGACAGTATATGAAATTTGCCTGTTTCGATATACGCTGGATAAGGCACTGGCTGCTCTTTTAACAGCAAATTATAAAGAGAAAACGGATCTCCGCAAAACTTAAACAACAATTTAATGCAATAGGTAATCTGATATACTTCACCCTGAGCTATATAATCGCGTATGGCCTGTATATTAGAAGAATAATCGTCCTGCGTTATATTTAACTGAATATTTTCAATGGTATTTTGAAAAGGCTTAAACGCGCGACATATTTTGTATCTAGTAGGCTTTTTATACGCTCCAAGATATATAAGCGGAAAATCATGCGTTTTGTCCTCTCGCAGTCTTTCTTCAAAATAATATCCTGCTTCATACGACAAAAAACCAGCTAAATAATATCCGCGTTTAAGCGCGTTTTCAATATCTCTAAAACAAGCAATAAATGAGGCCGGGTTAAAGCATGATATGATGAATTCTGGATCCTGGAATAAAAGCGGCTTTTTTTCAAACTGAATTAATACTTTCATAACGCCTACAGATGCGCCTTTGCCTGTTTCAATTTTTCTGAAAACTTATCTTTTTTAAACATGGATATCCAGTTCCTTAGGACAATCCATCCGCCAAAACGTATAAGATAATTGCGCCACGGCCTATACCATATTCTCCAGCCTGCCTTGATATCATGCAAAAAGAAAACGATTGACGGAAAGAAAACTATGTTCAGCGCTAGCATAAACATGCATCTGAACTGATAGAATTTACCCATGATTTTTCTGCTTGAAGATTGCATGTCCTCTGCGCTCATTGGTTTGTCAGGTTCAAAGAGCGGAAAATTGCCGTCATAGTATTCCCATCCAACGTCTTTTAGAGGATAAATCCTATTCTGCGCCTCAAGCCTTTGCCTCAACTCTGTGCCAGGCAAAGGCACAGGCAAAAGAACCTGTATAGTGTCCAGCATGGCTTTTCTGATGAATCTTTCAAGCCGCTTCACTCTCTCCTCGCTGGACATGCTGAAATTCACGCCATCTTTCAATGGATAACCAAAAATAAACATGCCGTGAATCAGAAAACCAAATTTACGGAATACTTTGACAAATGACAGCATATCCTCAGGTTTCAGGCGCTTATTCATAGCTTTTAATTCTTCCTCAATAGGCGATTCAAACCCTATTGCCACTGTGCTGATGCCTGCTTGGCGCATTGCTGATAAAAGTTCAGTATCCCTGGCTTTATCCAGCCGTATCTGAACAATAATATCCAGCCGCCTTTCTGTATCTTTCTGGTAATCCCTCAACATATTGCAAAACCGTATTGTCTCATTTCTTTCCTGGCCAAAAAGATCATCCACGATGAAAAAATGCCTGACATCTTTAGTCTCAAGAAGAAAACTTATTCTTTCTAGAAGGCGTTCTGGCGAAGAACACCTGGGTTTTCCTTTTACTGTGCAAAATTCACAGTCCATTCCGCACGAACGTATCCTTTCAATTGAATAGAGTTTGATTTTCGCGTAACGCACCAGGGAAAAATCCGGCAATGGAAGGTTGTCAAAATCTTTTAAAGGCTCGCGGCCAGGAGTAAAAACCACCTCGCCGCTATTTAGATAAGCAATGCCTTTTACCCCGCTGATATCCTGCTTGCCTTCAAGCGACCAGAGAAGTTCTTTGATGGCCTCTTCCCCTTCGCCGATAACCACATAGTCTATGCCTGAAGACAGCGCTTCTTTAATATTCTCTTTGCAAAAATGCTGGCCGCCTGCTATAGTCACAACTCCTTTACTTTTGTAAAACCGCGCTACTTCGTAAAGCCTTGGTATCGTACTTGTAAGGCCGCCATAAAAACCAGCTACATCGCAAGGCCTATGGCTTTGCAAAAATTCATGGTCAGCCCCGCCAGAAATTAGCTTAGGCCCATACCTGCGCAGATTATTTTCGTCTATAACCTCCGCATCCCATTTTTCCATTTCGTTTACACTAGTGGCTACGCATACCGGGCCCAGGGCAGTAGTTCTGGCGGCAACATATGAATAGACATTGAACGCCGGGTAGGCAGGCGCAATAACCCTCAGCCTATATCGTTTCTTGGAAATATCCAACATGGGATATTACCTCTCTTTCTTAACGGTAAAATTTAGGCCTATTTTGCATAGGGCGCTTTTGCCTGTAATTATGCCATGGGCGCTTATCTGAAGATTGATGCGGGGATTGATGCGAAGATTGAATAAATTGTTCCTGGGGGATATCTGGATATTTTGAAATAGGCAACGACGCTCTTATGAGTTTTTCTATATCACGAACATCGTTCCTTTGATCAGGCGTGGCAAAAGAAATAGCATGGCCTTTATGGCCTGCGCGGCCTGTGCGGCCTATGCGATGCACATAGTTTTCGGTATCGTCAGGGAGATCATAATTAATAACCAGCTCAATCCCGATCACATCAATCCCTCTGGCAGCGATATCAGTAGCAACCAGCACTTTATATTTACCAGATTTGAAGCCCCCTAGCGCTTCGCGGCGCTGACTCAAAGAGCGGTCAGAATGTATTTCTGCAGCGCTATATCTCATATCTCTGATCGAGCGCGTAATCTTTCTTGCGTTATGCTTGGTGCGGGAGAACAAAAGAATAGGCCCATGATATTTTGTAAGGATCTTGCCAAGAAGCCGCAATTTAAAATCCTTCTTAACAATAAATAATTCATGTGTAACCTTCTCTGCAGCAGTGCCGGAAGGGGCAACCTCTACGTTAACAGGAAGCTTCATATGTTTAGCAGCTATCTGCATAATCTCTCTCGGGATAGTTGCTGAAAAAATCATGGTTTGTCTTTCTTTGGGCAAAAAACGTAAAATTTTCTCTACCTGCGGGGTAAAACCCATATCAAGCATGCGATCCGCCTCGTCAAGCACCAGCATCACTGCGTCATCAAGCAATATATTCCACTGGGTCATATGGTCAATAAGCCTACCAGGTGTTGCGATTATCACACGGGGTTTATTGCGCAGAGCCCGCACCTGTTCATACATTGAAGCGCCGCCAATAAGACAGGCTGTCCGTATTCCAAATGGCCGGCTAATTCCCTGAAAAGCCTCGTCAATCTGAATAGCTAACTCGCGGGTAGGCGCAAGAACCAGGCCTATGCCTTTTTTTTGCGCTAAGATCTGCACCATTGGAATGGCAAAAGAATGGGTTTTGCCGGTTCCTGTCTGCGCGATACCGATAATATCCTTGCCTTCAAGAGCCAGAGGGATCGCCTTTAGTTGAATTGGCGTAGGCACTTTAAACTTCATGCGCTCTAAGATATCAAGAATCTTCGGCGCAATACCCAAACCGTAAAAATTCTCGGTTGATTTATTTATCATGGCTATCTAGCGTCTTTAAAAGCGTGTTCTTGCAATAATTGTCCAAGATGGACATGGCAGTAGTCTTCATGATTGTAGATGCTTAAGATATGCTTACAATGCAGATATTTGCACTTTCTACCCTTGTTGGAAGTCCTTACTTTTTTAATAACCCCTCCTAAGTTTTTTTATTATAACCTTTTTATTTACATCTGTCAACGCAAACTTCTCCTAACTTTTGCGGCGCAAGCAAAATCTGCCAATTATATCTGCATCCAATCTTTTAGAACAGGCTGGTATCCTTTGGCTGCTAACATTGCCTTGATCTCTTCCACATTTCTTGTATCTAAAATTTCAAATTGAGGCGGATTTGATCCTTCATAAAATTCTATAGTGTGGCCGCCTACCCTGGTAGAGGAACCGGCTGACATACGGGTAATGCCAAGCGGCAGCAGGTCTTCTCTAAGCTTAGGATTTTCCCGCGTCGATATGGCAATCCCAAGCTGCGGCAGAAAAATTCTTAAAGCAGTAACTATCTGCGCTATATTCTTGTCGCTGATATAGCTCGGTATCTTAAAATCTCCAGCATGGGGCCTGAGCCTTGGTATTGATGAACCTATTTCCACATCATAAAATTTATCCTGAAGGTATTTCGCGTGAAGCCCCATAAAAAAAATCTCTTTTCGCCAGTCATTCAGCCCCAATAAAACCCCTATATTAACATTCCTGATGCCATTTTTTGCAGCTCTTTCCGGAGCATCAAGCCGGAATAGATAATCTTTTTTAGGCCCTCGCTTGTGCACCATGTCATAAATTATCTCATCATATGTTTCCTGATACAAGGCCAACCCGTCTACGCCTTCGGCAGCTATCTGGGCATATTCTCTTTCTGTAAGTGCATATATCTCTACAGATATTGAGCTGAAATATCTTTTTAATATCCTGACGCAGTCTTTGATGTATTCTAGCGAGCTCTTTTCCCGAGACTCTCCTGTAAGAATTAAAATATGCCTGAGCCCTGTTGATGAAATAAATCCAGCTTCCTTTTCCACTTCTTTCAGGCTTAGTTTTTTTCTTGCAACATCATTTCTGGAATTGAATCCGCAATAGGCGCACTCGTTTTCGCAGTAATTGGACAAATACATCGGAGTATAAAGCTGGATAGTCCTGCCGAAATGCCTTAATGTTAAGCCATGCGCCTTCTGCGCCATATCCTCCAGATAATTTTCTGCAGCCGGAGAAAGAAGCGCTAAAAACTGGTTAACATCCAGTCTCTCTGCATCGATTGCTATCTCTATATCCTGAGGCAAAATATTATGAAATATTTTTTCAAAATCAAAGTCTTTATATTTTAGATAAATATCGTAATAGCTCAGATGCATAGTCACCTTTGAATTTTGCTAACTTTACAAATGGTGCCTGGCACGAATTGTAAAGTTAGCAAAATTGGCTAAGGAATTAATTTTCTCTTCTTAAAAATCCCGTAAGGGGCGAAGACGCTGTTGCGCAAATTCTAGTGGAAGCAAGGCCTGCGAGATATGCGCGCCTCCCTGCAATAACCGCCTCCTTAAATGCCTTTGCCATATTGGCTGGATCATTGGCTATAGCGATAGCAGTATTAACAAGCACTGCAGCGCATCCCATTTCCATGCATTCACAAGCTTCAGAAGGCCTGCCTAAACCTGCATCCACTATGACAGGAATCTTTATCTCGCGTACAATTATATCAACAAGCTCTCTAGTCTTAATGCCTCTATTGCTTCCTATGGGGGATCCCAGCGGCATAATAGCGGCAGCGCCTGCATTAACAAGCCTTTTCGCCATCGATAAGTCCGGGCTCATATACGGAAGCGCCACAAAACCTTCTTTTACAAGGATCTCCGTAGCTTTGAGCGTCTCAATATTATCTGGAAGCAAATATTTGTTATCCTGTATAACTTCTATCTTTATCCAGTTGCCAGCTCCGCTTGCCTTTGCAAGCCTTGCAATACGCACAGCTTCATCAGCGTTTCTTGCGCCAGAAGTATTTGGCATAACTATGCAAGTCTTTGGCATATAATTTAAAATATTGTCTTGTTTAGATCCGATATCAACCCGCCTTAGCGCTACGGTAACGATATCTGGCTGGACACAACCCAGAACATCCCTCATAAGCGAATAGCTGGAAAATTTACCAGTTCCGATAAACAACCTGTTATTTATTAATCTGCCGCCTATACTCAATAGATCTTCCACTTTTATCCTCCCAAATTTTACGAAGTAAAATTTGATCCCGAGCAGCTATTATTTTTCATAGGGCTGCGAGGGACCCCTTTTTTCTCTTTCGAGCCTATCTTTAAAGTTTCTGGCCATAACTATTATATCTTCTGCCTGTATTATACTCCTAATCACAGCTATGTTTTTTACGCCTTGTTCTAAGATTTCATCCAGATTAGATAAATCAATACCGCCTATAAAAAATACCGGCTTTTTAGCAATCCTTAAAACTTCTTTTATGTCCTTAGTACCAAGAAAATAATCCTTTGTCTTTGTAGGAAAAATTGGGCCATACGCTATATAATCAATATCTTCTTCGCCTGCATTCTTTAGTTCTGCTAAAGAATGCGTAGACACGCCTATTATTTTACCCTTTCCAAGAATCTTCCTTGTTTCAGATATACTATATTTTAGCATATCTTCCTGTCCCAGGTGTACACCGCTAGCATCGCTTTCTCTTGCTATGAGCGGATTGTCATTTACTATGAATATAACGCGCTTTTTTTTGCAAAGGCTTGAAAGCTCACAGGCGAGTTTCACCAGCTCATCTCTATCCTTATTCTTTTCTCGCATCTGTATAATGTCAACTCCGCCAGAGATAGCAAGTTTTGCTATTTCCACGGCGCCCCTGCCCAAACCATACTCTTCGCTTATTACCAAGTATAAACTATAATCGTCAATCTTCAACACTTTATCTTCTCCGTTTGAAATTAGTAAAACTTGAAAAAGACCCAATTAATGAATAGGCGCGGCTAAGGATATCACAGAGTTCTTTCTTTTTTATACACAGCGGCAGAAAAAAATAAACTATGCTTCCTAGCGGCCTTAACAGTAAATTCCTCTTTAATCCTTTCCGGAATATTTCAAAACCTATTCTTTCTTCGAAACTAAAACCATGTTTTGTCTTTTTATCTTTTACTAATTCCAGTGCAGCTATAAGGCCAAGATATCTTACATCTCCTACCAAAGGCAAGCCTTTAAATCCCTCTATGGTTTTATGAAAAAAGGACAGTATTTTTCTTACCCTCTCCAAAACGTTTTCCTCTTCAAATATCTCTAAACTTGCCAAGGCTGCTGCGCAGGCAAGCGGATTTGCGGTAAAAGTGTGCCCATGAAAAAAAGTCTTCTTTTCTTTGTAATCCGCGTAGAACGCCTGATATATCTTATCCGTGGTCAGGGTTGCGCCAAGGGGCAAATAGCCTGCGGTAATACCCTTGGAAAGACAAAGAAAATCTGGCAAGAGATTTTCTACATACTCACAGGCGAACATCTTTCCCGTACGCCCAAATCCAGTAGCTACTTCATCAAGGATTAAATGCGCATTGAATTTCCTGGCTAAACCCGCGGCCTTTGCAAGATATTCTTTGGGATAGATAATCATTCCGCCTGCGCACATGACTAAAGGTTCCAGGATAATAGCAGCTATTTCTTTGGATCTTTCTTCCAATATTTTTTCCAGAGGATTGATACAATCGATATTACAGGACAATCTGTTTTTATCTACAGGACAGCGGTAGCAATTTGGGGAAGGGGCCTTGAAAGAAGGAAAAAATAACGGCGAGAACACTTTATTGAAAAGGTCCACTCCGCTCACGCTCATTGTCCCGATAGTATCGCCGTGATAACCGCTGTTTAAAGATACAAACTTAGTTTTTTTATTCACTCCCTTATTCTGCCAATACTGGAAAGACATCTTAAGCGCGGCTTCCACTGCCGTTGATCCATCATCAGAGAAAAAAACCCTGGTTAAATTTCCAGGCGCAATAGAGATAAGTTTCTCAGCCAGAAGAATAGCCGGTTTATGGGTAAAGCCTGCAAATAAAACATGCTCCAGAGAATCCAGCTGCTTTTTAATTGCCTTTTTTATTTTCGGATGATTATGCCCGTGGATATTGCACCACCAGCTGGAGATGGTATCGTAATAAAAATTCCCGTTTGCGTCATAAAGCTTAACGCCTCTGGCCTTTTCAATCAAAATAGGCGGCGCTTTCTTACAATCCTTCATCTGCGTATAAGGATGCCAAATGAATTTCAGATCTTTCTCGATCAATTTATTCAGATGCATAGTCACCTCTGAATTTTGCAGATCTTCTTTGCTATAGGGGCAAAACTTTCATATAATTTTTCAGGCTCTTCTATCCAGGGCAAAACTCCAAGAATATTTTCTCTGGTTAACGCTCCTATGATGCGGGGGTTATCTTTAATAATTCTTGCATCTTCTTTCTGCGGGTTATTAAACACTATGCCCAATATGTCCATCTTTCGCAGCCTCAGCGCTTCAATAGCCAAAAGAGTATGATTAATAGCTCCTAACTTATTCTGCGCTACTACTAAAACAGGTAAACCAGCTTCCTGCGCCAGGTCTATAAGTAAGATACGCCTGTCCAGAGGAACCATAACTCCGCCAGTACCTTCTACAATGACAAAATCAAATCTTTGCGCTAGCGTTTTGAAACTTTTGATAATCCTGCGCGGATTGATTCTTTTGTTTTCCATCCTGCTTGCCAAATGCGGAGAAGCAGGAAATCTTAATTTATAAGGACAAACGAAGTGCAAATAATCTTTCACATAACTTTTATTTCTAGCCATAGCTTTGAGGTGCGCAGCAATATCTGGAGGAAAATTACCCTTACAGCCGCTTTGAACCCATTTTTGAGTAATAGCAGCATACCCTTTATTAAGCAGATACCTCGCTAAACAACCGGTAATAACTGTTTTACCAACGCCAGTATCTGTTCCTGTAACAAATAGGCCGTTCACCCCGCTCTTTTTTATATTAGTTCTCATCGTTGAAGAAAGGGCGGGGTTCATATTTTTCTCCCCTGGCAAAAAAATATCTGATAAGTGGCCTTGATTCGGCTGAATCTGTTTAAATAATCTTTCTCTAATTCTTCTAAAATCCTTCGGCCAATCTGTTTTTTATTGCCTATGCCGGAACCCCTGATGCCGCTATATTTTATTTTATACAACAAATCCTTCAGGCTTAAAAAATATTCCTCATATCTTGTTTCCTGTATTTGAGTTTCTTTGAAATATTTGCCGAGCGCTGATTTCAAATCCTCCTTATTTAAAAAAAAGTCCGCCTGAATAGGCGCGCTTTTCAGGACGGATTGCAAAGTTACGTTTAATTCCTGGAAAGTAAGCGGGCCAAAGGCGGAAAAAACAATACGCCCATTTTCTTTTAACATCCCTTGGCATCTTTCCAATGCCTTTTCTAAATCCGTAAGCCATTGGAAACAGGCATGGGAGATAACCAGGTCAAATTTTTCAGGCCAGGCTATCTCTTCCGCGTCGCTAACTATAAATTCAACATTACCGCCCTGCAGTTTCTTTTCAGCTATCTCCACCATCTTCCTGGAAATATCCAGAGCCTTGATTTGAGTATCCCTGAATTTATCTCTTAGACTAAGAGTAAAATTTCCTGTTCCGCAGCCTAGCTCGAGTATGTTCGTAAAATTACCGCCTTTTACGCAATCCAAAAGCCTGCCAGCGGTTTTCCTTTGAATATCGGCATAGCTGTCATACAGATGAGCATATCTTGAAAAATTCCTGGCAACAAGTCTCTTATCCATAAAAGGCGGCCTTGAATCGCTTATTTAAAAATATGATGTGCCCGAGATTGGGCAAAGGAATAAATTCGGCTTGAGACAAGCAAGAACTTATCTTTATAGCTTCCTCAACCGGCGCTACAGCATCAGATTCTCCATGAAAAATTCTTATTTTTTTTATCCTGGCTAAAACCGTGGTATCTATCTTTGCCTTTGAGAGATAGCCTAACCCATTTACCAGTTCTTCCAAGCCTATCCCGTCAACGTAATCCTTTAACAGTTCTTTCTTAAAATAACTCCTGCCTTCGAAATCGCTTTCAGAGAAACACCCGAGATAAAACTTATAAAGCCAAGCCCTCTTATTTTTTCCAATCTTTTCAGCTATTTCCCGCAGATAGCCTTGCTCAAATTTCTCTCTTACGCTCAAAAGAATTAATTCATCCACCCTCTCCGGATTGCCAGCGGCAAAATCACAGGCCAAAAAACCTCCCATGGACCAACCCATGAGCGAAACTTTTTCTATTGCATATTCATCCAGCCGGGCCTTTAACTCTGCTGCAAAATTAAGCGGCGAAAATTTAACCGGCGCTAGATAATTATAACTTAAGCCTAATCTGTCAAAAATCCGGCAGTCCGTAGCCCATCCGGGTATTAAAACCAGATTTTCCTGAAAACCCCTCTGGATTAATTTAATCTCTGGCATCGCAAATAGCTTTAATAAGCCGGCTCAGAATTTCTTTCTTGTGAAAGTAGTTCAAAGAAATCCTGAGGCGCGCCTGGTTTTTGGGAACAGTGGGCGGCCTTATTGCTAAGATCCAATAACCTCGCTCTTTCAGCTTTCTGGCAAACTCAACTGCCTTCAAATTATCTCCGATAATAAGCGGGATTATCTGAGAACATCCTTTTACCTGGAAACCTTTCTCTTCTAATGCGCTGCGCAAATATGCTGCGCAGCTTAAAAGGTTTTGCCTGCGAAAAGGCTCTTCCCTGACCAAATCAATAGCTGCCAGATTACAGGCAATGATAGCCGGAGGCAAGGCCGTAGAATAAATAAAACTCCTGCAGGTATTTACTAAATATTCTATTGTTTTTTTCGAAGCGGCAAGATACGCTCCAAAACCGCCCAGGGCCTTACTAAAAGTGCCCATAATAAAATCTATCCTTTCCTCAAGGCCTTCTTCTTCAGCTACCCCGCTGCCTGTTTTTCCAAAGATGCCTGTAGCATGAGCTTCGTCAACCATAAGCTGGCAGTTATATTTTTCTTTCAAAGAAACTAATTCCGCTAACAACGGCCTATCACCATCCATGCTAAATATGGTTTCCGTGACAATCAATATCTGCTTTGATTTCCTCCGCTCCCGCTTCAGCAATGTTTCCAAGTGAGCGCTGCTATTATGCTGGAAACGGAAATGCTTCGCGCCGGATAAAAGTATTCCGTCGATAATACTGGCGTGGCAGAGGCGGTCAGAGAAAATGCAGTCGAGTTTGCCGTAAAGCGCGCTGATTATGCCTACGTTTGCCTGATAGCCGGAATTAAAAACCAGCGCTGCTTCTTTGCGCTTAAATAGCGCCACTTTATCTTCCAAACGATGGTGGATTTCCAAGCCTCCGCTTAAAAGCCTGGAGGAAGAACTGGATGTTCCGAATTTTTCTAAAGCATTTTTGCTCGCCTCGATAAGCCGGGGGTGGCTGGAAAGCCCCAGATAATCATTGGAGGAAAAATCAACGAATTCCCTGCCATCAACATAAATAGCAGGGCCGCGGCGGATAGATACAGGCTTTAACTCTCTCAACAGCCCTTCACTTTTCCTTTGCTTCAAAAATTCTTCTATTGTGACCACAGGTTTTCTATCTCCTTGATTAACTGCCTATCTTTCTCAAGCGCTTGTCCTTTTATAGTCAGATACCCGCCGATAAGCATGCCATTGGCTCCTGCCATAAATGCCGAGGCTTGAGCGTCAGCAAAAACAGATTCCCTACCAGCGGCTATTTTAATGATTTTATCTTTTAAGATGATTCGGAACAAGGCTATTGTCCGTAAGGCCTCCTCTGGAGAGAGGGGAACTTTTTCTCCTAATGGCGTGCCTTTTATCGGTACCAGGATATTAATTGGCACTGAATCTACTGCGAGCTCCTTAAGCCAAAAAGCCAGGTCGATTCTATCTTCCAAAGTTTCTCCCATGCCAATTATTCCTCCGCTGCAAACCTCCAAACCCGCTGATTTTGCAGCCTTAACAGTATTTACTCTTTGCATAAAAGTATGCGTTGTGACAATTTGAGGAAAATACCTCGGAGAACTTTCCAAATTATGGTGGTAGCGGGTTAACCCTGCATTTTTTAGCAGGAGGAATCCCTTCTCATCTATCTCGCCCAAAGAAGCGCACATCTTGATTCCGATATTTATCTTTATTTCATAAATCGCATCCGCGATAATTTTTAGCTCTCCAAAAGACAGCCTGTCTCCGCTAGTTACAATATCAAACCGTTCTGCGCCTATTTCTCTGGCACGTTTGGCCATCTCAAGCATCTCTTCTTTAGGCTTAAGAGGATAGTTATTTATTCCGGTATTGTGGCGGCTTGATTGCGCGCAAAATTTGCAGTCTTCTTCGCATCTTCCGGATTTGGCATTCATAATGCTGCATAATTCTAATGTCTGCCTTGCGTATTTCTGCCTAATCTTGTTGGCTAAAGAAATTAATTCCTCAAGAGGCAATACTAAAAGCGAACTGATATTTCCCCTGTTTATATTTTTCATAGGCATGATCTCAAACGATGAACTGTAAACTATTTTATTATATTAGGTTTACCATTGCAAGGGGAATTTAAAGAGCGTCGGAATGGTTATTATTCTATAGCGAGGGTTTTTCTAAGTTCTTTCTTTTCGGAACGTATTTTTTTATACCTGAGCATCTTTTCTTTGGCCCTGCGGGAACGCTTTCGTTTCTGGCGCCTTATCTTTTCTATTTCCTTCTCCGCCTCTCGTTTTCTGCCCAGGACGAGCGATTCGATCTTATCAACGAGTATTCTCCTGGCAAGGAACCTGTTCAAAGCCTGAGAGCGCTCTTCCTGGCACTTAACCTCAATGCCTGTGGGTTTATGCTTGAGATAAACGCACGTAGACGTTTTGTTGACCTTTTGCCCGCCTTTCTTGCTTGAACGTATGAATTTCTCCTCCATGTCTCTCTCTTTTATCCCCAATGAATCCATCTTTATTTTCAAGGCATCTTCTTTGTCTCTACTTATACTGAAGTTCATATCAACTCCTACTGACTATTGGCCATTTTTATCTTCTCTGTCTCTCAAGGCTTTAGACTCTATTAGTCTATTAGGGACGTGTCATTTTGGGACTGTTGACACGTCCCTTACTTCTCCCTATCATCCCGCCTCCTATTTTTCGATAATCTTGAATGAACTGAAACTGCGGCCGCTTTTGTCGCCGTTCATAAATGCCTGCCTCAAACTCCAGGTATATATTTGGTTATTCTCAAACAGCTTCGCCGGGATACTTATCGGATATACATCCCTGGGAAACTTCTGTTTGAATATCAGATTCGAGGCTATGGCTTCATATCCTTTATACAGCTTAAATTCGTAATGGTCTAATTTGACGCCTCCGGCCCTTTGCCATCGGAACTCAAGAAAATCCTTTCCCTTTAGAGTAATATTTTCTGTTGCCGGATAAATAAGGTAAGGCCCTGAGTCTGAATCAAAGATCCTTATTTTATTCGCGGCATATGAATTGACCGGAAGATTAAATATAAGCAGTAACGCGGCTATGATAGATAGCCTTATGCAGGATTTTATCATATAGCATCTTTCCTATGAAATTTTAATATACGCCCATATCTTTTAAACGCTTGTCAGATATCCCGAAATGGTGCGCGATTTCATGCTGTATAACGTGTTTCACTTCTTCGCAGATGCCTATCCCGGTGTCTTTACATTCCTGTTCTATATTCTGCTGGTAAAGGACAATCTTATCAGGCATCACCATGCCGTAATAATGAGTCCTGTTCTTTAACGGCACTCCCCGATAAAGCCCCAAAAGCCTTCCCTTTGACTTTTCTTCAATGACAACATCTACGTTCTGAAGCTTATCCTTAAACTCTCCCGGAAGGCCTTCTAACGCGTTTCTGGCTAACACTTCAAATTCTTGGCGGATCATATATAGATATTTTACAGCCAAACAATAAGACAGGCAATAAAAATATCCAGGGTGTACCTAAATAGGACGGCTATGATATTAATGATATTACAAACCGGTGCCAATTTGTCACCAGTTCGTCTTTCTCGCTAGGCATAAGTTGAAACATAAATTCTTCGGGAAATCTTCCTTTATTGCGTTTTACTTGTCTGTTTAGATATTTCGTTTCTACATCATATAATTCTGCAAGATCTCTATCAATCATTACTTTCTTACCTCTGATCAAGAATATCCTTTGCTCTATTACTGTTTCTGGAATCAGTTTTTGCCCCATATCGCCTCCTTTTGTGTCTAAGGCCACAATTTGTGATCTTATAGCTATATATAAGACACATCTGGAGGCTATTTTCTTTCAAATATTTTTATTTTATTTTAAGGCAGTAGGTGGTACTAGGGTATACCTAAATAGGACGGTTATATCTACACTTTAAATAGACACCATTAAATAAGAGATATACTGGCTTAATTTAGACCTTATTTCGGTAGATTTCAGTATGCTCCTATTAGCCGAGGAGGAACCTCTCGCTATATAATAGGTATCTATTATAGCGAGATTACTGACAAAAACAAGCAAATTTCTGGCTTTAGAGAGGTTTATTCCTCGTAAAAATGTCCGTTTTGTCCGGTCATTTTTGGCTGGAAATAACGTACCTATTTGACAGGTAAATAGATGTAAAATGTCCACATCCTTCAGGTGGACATTAGGTTATTAATGCTTTTATCTTACTTATAAACCGGCTATATTTTTGCACCGGTCGCTCCCGTAAGGACGGGCAGTGATATTGAACAAGGGAACGGCCTCGCTACCACAAAAACCATGCCTTCCTAAGACCAACTGTAAAAAAATCTATGCAATAGCATTTTCCTGGTAAGAATCTTTTAAGAATAACACGGAAGTATTGACTTTGTCGGAAATTCTTCTTATAAAAGGCAGATCGAGTTCCTTTGGCAACCCGAAGATATTTATATCCGCCAAAGGCGCAGCAACCACCGCCTCATCAAAAGAATTGCCAAGTACCACAACTTCCGTCTCATTCGGCAATCTCATAAGTTTTTTCAGTTTACTAAGATAACTCTGTGCCTCCATTTTCTCTTTATCATCGCTTACCGCATGGATAAGCCGTAACGTAACTTCCCAGTTACTTTGCAGCTGCAAGCCAATCAAAATCCCTAAATGAATATTAGGGCTCCCCCTCCTTATCCAAAGGTTAATGACCTGCTTCTGGCCAAACGCTACCTTCGGATGGAACCTAAATATCATGATTCCCAAACCCAGGGATTCCGCCATAAGGATAAGGTCTTTTAATGCCCCGTCCTTATCCTGGTCTACCCCCAGACGGACAAATAATACATTGGGAGGCAATGCCAAGCCCGTTAAAGTTTGCGTTACCGTTATTGCCCCCTGTAAAAATTCATTTGACTCAACCGCAAGCGCAGAAACAAACATTCCTTCTTCTCTTAAAGGAGCAGCCATGGCTAAAAGCTGTTCCGAGGCCTTTTTTCTTTCTGCTGCGCCATTTTCATTATTTGCAACAATATTCAAGAAGAAAATTCTGCCGTGCGGGTAAGCAATCACCTTGATAAACTCGACCATCCCCAGCCAATCGCGCGGGTCCTCCACTGGAATAAGAAGATTGGGTTTCCATATTTTAGGGTGGTAAGGAAGCTGCGACGCAATCTTGGTTGCCTGTTCAGTAACAAAAATAAATATGCCTTTGCGGATATCCGGAAAATTATTCCGGATATGCTTTCGAGTAAGCAACATGTAAATGAACACAGTTACTACAATTGCGATGATGCTAAATAATTGATTAATAAGAAACATCGCGTAGAAACAACCAGCGCCTCCTATCAGGGACACAATAAGAGGTATTCTGAATTTTGGACGAAAGCTCACAATGCCGGTAATTTTCTCAATAAAAACATTTATATTCAACATCCCGTAAGTAATAAGGAAAAACATGGTCAGGATGCCTGCAATAGTATCGAGCGTTCCAAGGGAGATGGTCAATAAGGCTATCAACGCCGTGAAAAGAATTGCCGGAGTAGGTTCGCCTTTAGGATTCAAGTAATTAAAAGAACGAGAAAGCGGGATTATCCTGTTTTTGCTTAAAGCTAGAAGCGTTCTGGGAGAAGCCACAAACATGGTCAGTGCCGAAGAAAGCGTTGCGCCCATAATTCCGGCTATGACCAGGAAACGCCAGCGCGCCAAATCCATAACGATAGAAGTGTTATTGACTAAATCCGAAGGCTGAGCCGAAGAGGCAAACCAAAATGACAAAGCTAGATATATACAAAAGGTAACGCCAATGGCACTGAGTGTTCCAAGGGGAATATTGCGTTCCGGCTCCTTGAGTTCCCCCGACATGCTTACACCTGCTAAAATACCTGTTACTGCGGGGAAAAATATCGCGAATACTTTCCAGAAATCCATCTGCCCTAATCCATGCCAAACAACAATCGACTGCTCCAAACTACCCTTGCCCAGAAAAATCGATACAAGTGAAAAAACGATAATGCCCATAATGACGTATTGGAGCCGGAAAGCAAATTTTGCGCTGATATAAGAGATCGTAAGTAGAACGAACCATGTTATTATGGAAATTAATATGAAACTATGTTGAGGGAAAATGGAAACCCAGCATTCGGTAAAACCGGCGATATAAAAAGCTACTGAAATTGCCTGACAAAGATATAAAGGAACCCCTATCGCCCCGCCTACCTCAAGCCCAAGAGACTTGGAAATTATAGAGTATGCTCCTCCTGTGCCTATCCTGATATTGGTAGTGATACTGGCAACGGAAAGCCCTGTGCATAAGGTAATTAAATTGCTTATCACTACAATGGCGAGCGCCCCTGCCAAACCAACCTGGCCAACAACCCACCCCAAGCGCAAATACATCACTACCCCCAGTATGCTTAAAACCGTAGGGGTAAATACGCCTTCAAAAGTGCCAAACCTTTTTGTCTCCATAATTTTTATTGTGCCATATTTGAGATGCTCTTCTCTGTAAATTTCATTATTTTAGTCTTCAGCATTTATAGCCTCTTTTTTCGCTGCAACAGCATATTCCTGCGAACCAGAAATAAATTCCCAACAGCATAGATTTTGCTTCTTATCAAACTTAAGATATACCATATCAGTAGAAAAATATTGTAGTGGATGCCGATAAAGACACGTTTCTTTAACATCAGTTTCATTTGCGATGTCCTTACAAAAGATTGGTTCTCCATATATGGACAAAATCTTCCTTTTTGGTATCCCTATCTTTAATCGATTATTTTTAATATCATCCCTTAACTTAAAAAAGGAGTCTCTCTGTTCTTCTATATAATCTTCAATCTCATGCTGACTATCTCCAAGCCTTTCTAATAGCATTAATTGTTCATAGTGCGTAGTAAAAGAACAGCCTTCCAAGAAAAAAATAATACACCAAGCCAA
>MNVP01000015.1 GCA_001871815.1 Candidatus Omnitrophica bacterium CG1_02_40_15 | reverse complement strand
TAAGAACAGTTTGAACCGGGTGAAAAAGAAATATGAGGGTTTTGAATACTGAGGCGAGCTGAAAGCGAAGCCGAATGTAACGAAAATCTGCTGCTCGGGGCTATCCCCGACTTAAAAGTCGGGGCTTTACGCCCCTCGCTTCGAAACGCAGATTTTCGGACTCAAAAGTTCTCGCCCTAAAGGGCGGGGCTATACCCACGAACTTTTGAGAATTAAAAAACTATCATAATATATATAATTACTTATCTTCTTATAAGAAGGAATTGGCTGGAAGGTATTGTACAAAAATTAAAAAATATGCGTGGTACTCTTACCATGACGTTGCCAATCCATCTTGGTTTAATAATCTAAAGATCATAACCCCAGATATATCTGACTCAAATAACTTTTCTTTAGACAAAGGGGTCACTTTTTTCAGCAAGGATTATTTCTATTTTCTAACACACACTTGCTATTCTTTAAATTTTGACAATCGAGACTTAAAGGATTATTTGTTGTTCTTAGGAATCTTGAATTCAAAGTTAATGGAGTTTCTCTTCAAAAAGATTAGTGTAAAATTAGGAGCAAAAGGATATAGGTACATAACACAATACTTAGAAAAGCTCCCAATCAAACTCCCATCAACACCAGAAGAAAAGAAAACAGCAGACCTGATAATAAAGAAGGTTGATGAGATCCTTGAGTTGTTTAAACCTCACATAGTAGATATTGATGCAATCCTTGACAGCAAAGAAACAGAAAAATTAAGCAACCTGCCAAAGGTTTCATTTGCTATAAATGACAATGCTGAATTTGAAGAGATCAGAGTGGAAGGAAACAAAGTATATCTGAACTCTGATGACTTCATAAAGATAGAGGATAAGAGAACAAGGGATTTTGTTGCTGTTTATCTTAATTCAAATCTTGAAAAGTTTGCTAAAGCTAAAGAAGCTAAGGCTATTGTCCTAAACATCCCTCTCCCAAAATCTGAGGAGGTATTGAAAGAAATAATAAAAAGAGGAGCTAAGAGTCATTCTAAGGTTAAAGAAGAGGTTGCTGAACTAGAACGTGAGATCAATGATTTAGTTTATAATATATATGGCATTACGAAGGATGAAAGAAGGATAATCGAACAGAGTATATCATAACAATACGCCCAAGTCTTCACCCCCTCAAGACTCAGGACTCAAGACTGGCAACTGATATGTTTCCTTCTAAAAGGGAAAGATTTATATATAAGTTTCCTTATGAGAAGGAAACATGAAGGAGCTACTGAAAACCGTAATAAAGGACTTTCACAAGAGAGGGGTCCCTCAACTGATAGATAGGGCTGTAAATATCCCCTTTAATTCAGGCAAGATAATCAGCATAATCGGTCCAAGAAGGGCTGGCAAAACCTACCTAATGTACCAGCTAATATCAAGGATAAAAGACATAACGGATGTGCTGTATTTTAACTTTGAGGATGAACGCCTTGACTTAAGCGCCAAAGATCTTAATCTGATTCTTGAGGCCTATTTTGAGCTATACCCGGACAAAGAAGAGTCAGGTATCTTTTTTTTCTTTGACGAGTTACAGGGGATAAGAGAATGGGAGAGGTTTGTGAGACGGGTGTATGATACGGTATCTAGGAATATTTTTGTGACAGGCTCCTCCTCAAAACTCCTGAGCAAAGAAATTGCAACTAGCCTAAGAGGAAGAACTATAAGCTACGAACTACTCCCCCTCTCGTTCAGAGAGTATCTTAAGTTTAAAGGAGTTGAGGAAGATGCTCACTCAACAAGAGGAAAGTCCAGGATAGTTTCTGTTTTTGACAACTATCTTGCCAGAGGAGGATTCCCAGAGACTGTTGATATGAGCAAAGATCTGTATGAGAAAACCTTGAGAACCTATTTCGAGGTAATGATATACAGAGATATTGTTGAAAGGTTTAGCATAACCAACCCCCTCCCACTAAAATTGTTTGTTAAGAGACTAATGGCCAATACCGCAAGAGAATTTTCAGTGAACAAAATATTCAATAGCTTTAAGTCCGAGGGAATAAAAATAAGCAAAGACTCTCTGTATAATTTTCTTGAGTATTGTCAGGATGCCTTCGTTCTAATAACGATAAGCAATTTCTCTGAATCCCTCAGTAAGCAAATAATAAAGAAGGTGTATTCAATAGATACAGGTCTAACTTCTACTCTCTCATTTACATTAAGCAGAGAAAAGGGAAGCTTACTAGAGAATGCAGTTCTGCTTGAACTCAAAAGGAGAGAAAAAGAGGTATATTATTATAAGGAGAGATTGGAATGCGACTTTGTCATAAAGGAAAAAGATAAAATAAACCAAGCAATTCAGGTTTGTTACACGATAAACAAGAATAATAAAGAAAGAGAGCTAAACGGACTAAAGGAAGCGATGGAGAGATTCAGCCTAAAGAAAGGCCTGATTTTAACCTCCAATCAAGAGAAGAAAATAGGGACTGCTGAGATAATTCCTGCATGGAAGTGGATGTTGAAATGAATCTGATCTCCTGGAATGTCAACGGCATAAATGCCTGCGCAAGGAAGGGCCTGCTGGGCTTTATTAAGAAGGAGGATGCTGACGTCTACTGCTTCCAGGAGCTGAAGTCTTACGAGGGGAATGTGGATAAATCACTGCTCAATATAGGGGGTTATAATGCATTCTGGCTCTTTGCTGAGAAGAAGGGCTACAGCGGGGTTGCAGCCTGTTCAAGGATAAAGCCATTGTCAGTCACAAAGGGGATTGGAGACAAAGAGATTGATAAGGAGGGCAGAGTTCTTACCCTTGAGTTTAAGAACTTCTTTCTTATAAACGCTTACTTCCCCCACTCAGGGCGATCGCTTGAGAGGCTTGGCTTCAAGCTCCACTTTAACCGCCTCTTCCTTGAATTCTGCCAGAGGCTTAGGAAGAAGAAGCCAATACTCATCGCATCTGACTTCAATGTTGCCCATAAGGAGATTGACCTTGCAAACCCAAGGCAGAATGAGAAGAACGCAGGCTTCACAATCGAGGAGCGGGAGTGGTTTACTGAATTCCTCAAGCAGGGGTATATTGACAGCTTCCGCGAGTTTACAAAGGAGCCTGGCCACTACACCTGGTGGACATACCGCTTTAATGCCAGGGCAAGGAACATTGGATGGCGTGTGGATTACTTTGTGATAAGCAGCGAGCTTAAAAAACAACTGCTGAGCAGCGAGATACTAGACAAGGTTATTGGGTCTGATCATTGCCCGATAAGACTTATGGTTAAATAGTGAAGGTCACGAGGAGATTTGGGAAAACAAGGCTCTACAAAGTGATGGTAGAAGCTGGTTAATCAGAAAACCTTGAACACCGAGGGCGAGTTTTAAAGCCGAGTGTGTTCAAGGTTTTCTAGCGCAACATATTAAAAACCCTTTTCTTTCTCATGCTGTTATGACCACCCTGGGAGACTACATCCTCTACTACAAGCAGGAGGATATTGCAAAGGAGATACTCGCCTGTGCTGAAGGACGTGAGGTGGCGGTTAAGTACGGTGATAAAGGATTTGGCAAGCGCCCTGATATGCTGCGCTATCCCAGAGATGTTTTAGAGTTTGTCCTTCAGGGTGCGACATCCTTCCACTGCTCTGAGGAGCGATGGAAGAATTCTCTTATGCTTGACACAGGCATGTCAAGGCAGGAGCTTGACAGGCTCCGTTCAGGCTGGGATCTGGTGATTGACATTGACTGCAGGGTCTTTGAGTATTCGCGCATCGCAGCATACCTGATTGTTAATGCACTTAAGAGCAAGGGCATAGGGGCTGTAAGCGTCAAGTTCTCAGGAAACAAGGGATTTCACATAGGCGTTCCCTTTGAGAGCTTCCCTGACAGGGTGCATGGCAAGCCCACTGCTAGTTTATTCCCTGACGGAGCAAGAAGGATCGCCCTCTACCTCAAAAACATGATTGAGAAGAGGCTTGCAGAGGGCATTCTGGCATTTGAGAATGGCAAGCTCGAGGGAGTCATTGAAAAGACAGGGCGTACAAGAGATGAGATAATACTCGATGTCAATGGCAGGCTCGAGCTTGATGTCAGCCCATTCCTGGAGATAGACACCCTGCTTATATCCTCAAGGCATATGTTCAGGATGCCATACAGCTTTAATGAGAAGGCTGGCTTAATATCCCTGCCTCTTGACCCTGGGCGTGTTTTAGAGTTTGAGAAGGCAATGGCTCACCCCAGGCTTGTGAAGCCCTCTAAACTCAGGTTCCTTGACCCATCCCTTGCAAGACCTGGCGAGGCTGCACAGCTCCTTATACAGGCATTTGACCTTGCTGGCGAGAAGAAGGCATTGTCAAGGCTGGAGGAGGATGCGAAGACAAGCGTGTATTCCTACAGCAAAAGGGGTATGGCAGAAGATAGCTTTGAGGAGCTGACATCTGCAATCCCTGAGGAGCTATTCCCCCCATGCATAAGGAACATCCTCCAGGGCTTAGAAGATGGCAGAAAGAGAGCCCTCTTCATACTGACCAACTTCCTCTCCAAGGCAGGGTGGAGCAATGAGGCAATAAAGGAGCGCATCAAAAAGTGGAATGAGCAGAACAAAGAGCCTCTCAGAGAGAACTATATAACCGCACAGCTGCGCTACCACAAACAGACCAAGAAGAGCATACTGCCCCCAAACTGCGATAACCAGGGGTATTACATTGATCTCAGGGTGTGCAAGCCTGACAGCCTCTGCAAGCGCATCAAGAATCCGGTGAATTATGCGGTGGTGAAGTGGAGGGGTGAGGGGAAGAAGGCTAAGCAACAGAAGAAAAAGTAAAAATTCTTAACCACTAAAGCTGTAAATCCAGTTCTTCTTTTGCTCGCTCTATATCAGATTTAATGCCTTTATGCATTCTATAATTCTTGATGTTTTTTGGATTAATCCATTCAGATTTCACATGTTCTTTGCTTAATATTATCTTTCCTGATTTGTATCTGCAAAGTACAGTCACACCGAAAATCTGTGTATCCTCAGAATTTTTGTAAAAAGTCCATAACCTAACAGGTTTTATAACCTCAATCTCTATTCCGCATTCCTCTTTTACCTCTCTCTTTAATGCTTTTATCGGTTCTTCTCCAAATTCTACAGCTCCTCCAGGCAGATCCCATTCCCCTTGAGAAATGTCCTCCTTTTCACTTCGCTTAAGTATCATAAAGCGCCCACCTTTCTCTATTACAGCTTTTAAAGCAAGATATATCTTATGCATGGAAATCCGCCCTCATTTTTTTAAATAAATATCTAAATGTGCACAATATTCTGAAAACCAAGGTAGTTTTAATAATAGCCGGTCAACTTCATCTGCAAGATCGTAACCGATATCAGTGAGGTTTCCAGGGATATTAGGCCTGATAATTTTATGGTACAAAAAAGGTACGATGTCAGTTTTAACTATCTTTATATCTCTGAAACCAAGCCCTTCACATACATCCGTTATTTCTTCCATACTAAACTCATGGATATCGCCTTCAAGGTATTCAATATCCTTTAATTTTATAATTCTGTTGATATTTTTTCTTCCTCCTTTATTTCTTTCATGGGTGATGAAGACCTCGCCATCCTCTCTTAGAATACGATAGCATTCTGATAGGGCCTTTCTGTAATCATAAATATGGTGTAGCGGTAAGAGCTTAGCTTTGTAAAGTAAATATATGTGTATTCTAGAGTATAATAAAACATAAATACTTAATAGTTTTATTAGAGCTATAATGAAA
>MNVP01000061.1 GCA_001871815.1 Candidatus Omnitrophica bacterium CG1_02_40_15 | reverse complement strand
AGCCTTGATTCCGCAGGGGTTATCAAAACGCTGAGTGATATTATTAAAAAGACGGCAAATGTGGGAGTATTTATATGCGGGGCAATCACAATGGAAAGGGCTGGCAAGAAATTAACGGATATAGCTGCATTAAAAAAACAAGGAGTGATTGCGATTTCAGATGATGGTAATTCAATTGATAGTGATGAGTTAATGCGACAGGCGATTAAAGAAGCAAAAAAAGAAAAGGTTCTTGTAATATGCCATTCAGAGGATAAATCGCTTTCAGGCAAAGGCCTGGTTAACCGCGGTTTTACATCAACAAGGCTGGGTTTGAGAGGGATTTCAAGGGAATCTGAATATAAAAGGGTGGCGAGGGATATAAAGCTTGCAGAAGAGATAGGCGCAGAGGTGCATATTGCTCATGTTAGCTGCAGTGAGTCAGTAGATATAATAAGAAAAGCCAAGAAAAAAGGCTTAAAGGTGACCGCAGAAACTGCCCCGCATTATTTTGGTTTAAATGAAGAGGATCTTTTGGGCTATAATACAAGTATGAAAGTTAACCCACCCTTAAGGGCAAAAGATGATGTTCTGGCAATAAGGGAAGGGTTAAAAGACGGGACAATAGATGTTATTGCCTCTGATCATGCCCCTCATACTGAAAATGAAAAAGAGATAGAATTTGAACATGCAGAATTTGGAAGCATAGGCTTAGAAACAGAGCTTGCGGTAAGCGTTACTGAACTGATAGGCAACGGGTTATTAACATGGAGTGAGCTCGTAAAAAAGATTTCTCTTAATCCTGCGAGAATCCTGGATATAAATAAAGGGGTACTTGGTTTTGGTAAAGACGCTGACATAACTATTGTGTCGCCTGACAAGGAATGGGTTGTTGATAAAGTTGGTTTTGTGTCCAAATCAAAAAATTCAGCTTTTATCGGAAAGAAATTAAAAGGCGTAGTCGAATATACTATTTATAAAGGAAAGGTTATATATAAGGCATGAAATTCGTAGCCGATTTCCACATACATTCTAAATATAGCCGCGCCACAAGCCCTGACATGAACATAAAAACACTTTCGGAATACGCCAAGCTTAAAGGCATATCTTTATTGGGCACAGGGGATTTCACGCACTATCTATGGCTTGAAGAATTAAAAACCACATTAAAGGATTCAGGCAATGGTTTGTTTGAATATAACGGCGTGAATTTTATGCTCACAGGAGAGATATCCAGCATATATTCTAAAAATGGCAGGGTAAGAAAAATCCACAATGTTATTTTTGTTCCGAGTTTTGATATTGCTGATAAAGTAAACGCTGCGCTTTCAGGTTATGGGAATATCACGTCTGACGGAAGGCCTATTATAGGTATAGACGCCAAAGACCTGGCAGAACTTTTATTCGGGATCAGTAAAGATATATTTTTAGTGCCTGGGCATATCTGGACACCGTGGTTTTCGCTTTTCGGTTCCAAGTCAGGTTTTGATTCAATAGAAGAATGTTTCGGAGAATACACTAAAGATATCTATGCTCTGGAAACAGGGCTTTCTTCAGACCCGGGCATGAATTGGCAATGGAGCAAGCTGGACAGGTTTAATCTTATATCAAATTCTGATTCTCACAGCCCGCAGAAGATAGGTAGGGAGGCAAATGTCTTTGATATTGAAATGAGCTACAAAGCAATTACAGATACATTGAAGAAAAAAGACAAAAAGAAATTTCTTTATACAATTGAATTTTTTCCTGAAGAAGGGAAATATCATTACGACGGCCACAGGGCCTGCAATGTAAGATTCAGCCCGGAAGAAACCAGGAAAAATAAAAATATATGCCCTGCATGCGGAAAATCTCTTACAATAGGCGTTATGAATAGGGTTAGTGAGCTGGCAGACAGATCTGCTGGTTTTGTCCCTGAGGATAGCATCCCTTTTAAAAGAATGATACCGCTTGCAGAAATAATTTCCGACACATTAGGAGTTGGAGTCGCTTCTAAAGCGGTTAATGCAGAATATCGAGCAATAATCCCGCGGCTTGGGACAGAACTCGAAGTCCTTACAGAGGTTAACGAGGATAAGCTTTTAAGGGAGCTGCCAGTAAAAATTGCAAAGGCAATCATAAATGTCAGGAACGGCGATGTAAATATCCTGCCGGGCTTTGACGGAGAATATGGTAAAATAGAGATATTGAAAGAAAAAGACGCAACAGGAGAGAAACAATTAGACCTATTTTAATATAAAATCGCGCATGAATTCCTTAGCCAATTTTACCCGCCAAAGTTCTGTGGCGGGTAAAATTCAAAGGTGACTATACATTGAAAGACATCAAAGCAAAAATTTTATCAAACAAAAAAGTCAGCCATGCTTATTATAATATGTCCCTTGATGCGCCTTATATTGCAAGGGCAGCAAAACCAGGGCAGTTTGTGCAAATCAGGTGCAACGATTCTTTTGAGCCGCTTTTGAGAAGGCCGTTCAGTATACACAGGGTCAAGGGTGAAGGGTCAAGGGTGAAGGATATAGAAATTCTATATGAAGTTGTAGGTAAAGGCACGGAAATTTTGGCTGGAAAAAAAGAAGGAGATTTTATAGATGTCTTAGGGCCTTTAGGTAATGGGTTTATATTACCGCGAACGACGAACCACGAACGACGAACTACGAATAGTGAGCCTAGAGCGATTATAATTGCCGGCGGCATAGGCGCTGCGCCACTCGTATATCTTGCAGAAGAATTAACGAAAAAGAAGATAAAGACGATTATATTAATAGGAGCGAAAACAAAAAATCTGATTTTATGCGAGAAAGATTTCAAAAAGGCCACGCCTGAGGTTTATATTTCCACTGATGACGGTACTTATGGTTCGCAGGGTTTTGTGTCAAAGTTATTCCATAAGATTTTAAAAACTACAGAAAGTAAGTTTGAAACCATTGTATATGTTTGCGGGCCGCATGGAATGCTTAAATGTATTGTGGATATATGCCAGGAGCGAAAATTTGAATGCCATGCGTCATTAGAAGAAAAGATGGCTTGCGGCATTGGCGTATGCCTGGGTTGTGCTGTCAAAACAAAATCAGGCATTAAACTTGCCTGTAAAGACGGCCCAGTCTTTAACGCTAGCGAACTTATCTGGTAATCCTTGACACTTTAAAGTGTCAAGGGTTGGGGTTATAAATTATGATGAAAGTTAAAATAGGAAAGATTAAATTAAAAAATCCTGTGATGACGGCGTCAGGAACATTTGGGTATGCTAAAGAATTTGAAAAGTTAGTTAATCTGAAACATATAGGCGCGATTATTACAAAGACAATTACTTTAAACCCGAGGCAGGGCAATCCAATGCCCAGGATATGCGAGGCTTCAGCGGGAATGCTAAATGCAATAGGGCTTCAGAACGAAGGTATAGATAATTTTTTAAAAGAAAAAATGCCGTATCTTTCTAAGATAGGCGCGCCCATTATCGTTAGCATATCAGGGAACAATATAGATGAGTTTTTTATTCTTGCGAGAAGGCTGGATAAAATAAAAAGCATAAGCGGGATAGAGTTAAATATATCGTGCCCAAATATTAACTGCGAAGGTTTGGTAGCGCAGGATACAAAAGAAACGTATGAAGTTGTAAAAGCTGTGAGAAAGATAACAGATAAAACTATTATTACAAAACTTTCTCCAAATGTGACAGATATAGTTGGGATTGCTAAGGCAGCTGAGAATGCCGGCTCTGATGCAGTGAGCCTTGTGAATACGTTTTTGGGGATGGCCATAGACATAGATACGAGAAAGCCAAAACTTGGCAATATTACAGGCGGTTTGAGCGGGCCTTGCATAAAACCAATAGCCTTAAGAATGGTTTATGAAGCCTCGAAGAATATCAATATCCCTGTGATAGGTATAGGTGGTATAATGAACGCTAATGACGCTATTGAATTTATGATAGCAGGAGCTACGGCTATCCAGGTAGGCACTGCTAATTTTATAAAGCCAGGCGTCTGCGGAAAAATAGTAAAGGGTATAGAGGCTTATCTAAAAAAGCACAAAATAGAAAAGATTGAAGATATTATAGGTAATTTAAAAATTTAATATAAAGGCAAAGGCGTGGAATAGGCAGGTTTTAACCTGCCTATTTATGATGCGCCTTTGCTACAAATTTGTAGGGCAGACTTTAGTCTGCCAAAACAAATGATAAACGACAAAGTTATAGTAGCGCTGGATGTGAATACGCTGAAGGAAGAGAAAAGGCTCCTTGATATACTAAGCCCGCATGTGCAGGTATTCAAGGTAGGCATGGAGTTATTTTACTCTTGTGGCGTAAAGGCAATCGAACTTGTCAGAAAATACGACAAAGATGTTTTTCTAGACCTGAAATTCCATGATATTCCAAACACAGTTTACGCAGCCAGTAAAGTAGCTGTTAGATTTGGCGTATTTATGTTCAATGTGCACGCATCAGGCGGGATAGATATGATGAAAAAGGCTGTAGATGGAGCGGAAGAGGAAAGCGAGAAACTGGGGATATCAAGGCCTAAGATTCTCGGAGTGACAGTGCTTACTAGTATGGACAAAGAGGCTTTAAAGAAAATAGGCATAGATAAGTCTGCTCAAGACCAGGTCTTGAGCTTAGCAATTTTGGCTAAAGAGGCTGGTTTAGATGGCGTGGTGGCATCGCCTGAAGAAATAACTGCGATAAGAAAAAATATGGGAAAAGATTTTTTAATAGTTACTCCTGGGGTAAGGCCTGAAGGATATGAAACAGGGGGCCAGAAAAGGGTAACTACACCTAAAGAAGCCTTTCAAAGAGGCGCTGATTATATTGTAATAGGAAGGCCTGTTACAAAGGCGAAAGATCCAGTTAAGGTTCTTGAATCAATATAGAGTACCATGTCATTGCGAGCACATTCGCTTTGCTCAGTGTAAACTCTGCGAAGCAATCTTAGAGATTGCTTCGTCGTCCGCCACAGAAACAATGGCGGACTCCTTGCAATGACGTGTAAGATAAGAAGGAAAGAAAATGAGAGAACATGAAATTTTAAAACTGTTTAAGGATACTGGGGCGCTTTTAAGCGGGCATTTCAGGCTTTCGAGCAGCCTTCATAGCGGGAATTATTTTCAGTGTGCGCTATTATTGCAATATCCCGATATAGCTGAGAAATTATGCAGAGAATTAGCGGGTTATTTTAAAAATGATAAACCTACATGTGTAATAGCGCCTGCCCTTGGAGGCGTAATAGTTTCTTATGAAACTGCCAGGAACCTGAGAGTGAAATCTTTATTCACAGAGCGGGTGGAAGGCAAGATGGTCTTGAGACGGGGATTTGATCTGAAAAAAGAAGACAGGGTCCTTGTGGTTGAAGACGTTATAACAACGGGCCTTTCTACGAATGAGGTGCTAGAGGCAGTAAAATCAAAGGGCGCCAAGATAATAGGCGTTGGCTGTGTGGTAAATAGAAGTGGAAAAACCTTGGATTTTGGTGTAAAATTAAAAAGTCTAGCTAGGCTTGATTTTCCAACCTATAAGCCTGAGGATTGCCTTTTATGCAAAAATGGCATAGAGATAACAAAACCAGGGAGCCGCTAAATCATGAAAACCGCGATTGAAAAGATTCTAAAGGAAGAGGAAAGAGCCAGTAAGATACTTCAGGACGCAAAAGAAGAAGCGGAGCGCATCGTAAGAGACGCTAAAAAAGAGAAGGAAAATATAATAAACAGGACAGCCGTAGAAGCAGAAGATTTCAGCCATAAAGAAAAACAAGAATCAGAAAAAAGATTTATGTCTGAGAAAGAAAATGCCCTTAAAGAAGTCAAAAAAGAAACCCTTGCCATTAAAGAGAGGAAAGACAGGG
>MNVP01000079.1 GCA_001871815.1 Candidatus Omnitrophica bacterium CG1_02_40_15 | reverse complement strand
CTTTCTGCGCGCCAGCGCTTGAATGATCTGGCCCGCGCTGTTGCTCATCATTAGCATCTTCATTAATAGACTTGGCAAGCATATCCTGAAATTCTTTTGAATATTTACCGATATCATGCATCATTCCAGCCGCATATGCCCATTCACCAGCGCCAAAGTCAGCAGCAAAAGTTTTAGCCCGCGTAGCAACATTTTTCAAATGTTCCTCCAACTCCTGCCACTCTTCCCTCGGCCTGCCTTTTAAGCTGTGCGCGTAATATTTAACCATAATTTATCCTAAAAATAAAAAAACCTCCGCCAGAACAAACTCATCCTCAGCGAAGGTTTTACTTATTTTAATGTGCGGGTTCCCCCTTCTAACACGGCACCCTTTCTACTTTAAATTGTACCTCTTTTTAAAAGATAATCAAGAATTTTTGTTATAATTACTGCTTTATTTCTTCTTTTTCTTAGCCTTCTTTTTATGCGCTGGACAGGTCTTACACATATATTAACCCTCCTTATTCAAGGCCTGTATTAAGCAGGCTTTCGTAAAACTCGCGGTAATTTTCCTTTTTATCGCTATTGCGTAAGGCCATGGCTGCTTTTGGATGTTCATTCATCATGCCTGCTATGGCATAAGGTATGACATACCCCCATTCTATCTTACTGCTGAGAGGAATAAACTCCTGAGAGATGATATCCAGAATCGGCCTGAGGTCGAACTTAGGGTTCTTTAAAAAACCTATCAATAGTTCCAGAGGGCAGTTTCCTGCAGCCCTGCCGATCCCGTATATAGTAGCGTCAAGGTAATTTGCATTGTGTATTATCGCTTCTATGGTATTGCTGAATGCTAACTGCTGGTGATTATGCCCGTGAAAACCAACCTCTCTTGTTTTTAGGATAGCTTTGAAGCGCTTCACTAGAATCTCTGTAGTTTCTTGGTACAGGTTGCCAAAGCTATCTACGATATAGATCACATTTGCCTTACTCTCTCCTTCTATCTGCCGCAATGCCTCATCCAGCTCAACGCCCTGGTCTTTTGAGATAGCCATAATATTAATGGTTGTCTCGTAGCCTTTATCAGCAAAATGATTGGCCATGAAGATCGCTTTATCAATATCTTTAACATATGTAGCAACCCTTATCATATTTACAGGGCTTTCGCTCGCAGGCTTTACGTCTTCTATGTTTACCCTGCCAATGTCAACCATGACAGAAATTTTTGTCTTGGATTCTATGCCATCTATTACTTTTCTTATATCTTCATCATCGCAGAATTTCCATAGCCCATATTCTTTTGGCGAAAAAAGTTCTTTGGAGTTTTTATAGCCTATCTCCATATAGTCCACGCCAGCTTCGGAAATTGCCTTATAAACCTCTCGGACAAATCTGAAATCAAAGTTATGGTTATTCATCAACCCGCCGTCGCGGATAGTGCAATCAAGAACCTTTATCTTTTCTCTGAACATATAATGAGCCCCTACTGATTCGTTTTGCATTCGCAAAGCGAATCAAAACGGTGGGGGCGAATTAATCCCCCCTTCTTTCATTCTGAAAGAATGAAGGGGGGATAAGTTCGGACAAATAAGTTACGTCGCCTATTTCTTAGAATATGGCTCCGTAACTTATGCCCTCACTTATTTCTTCTTCAAGCTTATATTTGCAGGCCTTACTTCTATATTTACCTTTGGTTTATAATAATTCTTACCGTCTTTAGTAAAAAACCCCTGATTTCCTAGAGCTGTTTCCCACTTGTCGATTTCTTTTTGCTGTTTTATCCGCTCCTTGCGCCGCTCTATCCTGTCATCTCTCATTTCTAACTTAACCTGGTGTATTGCCTTTTTAAGCTCGCTAAGAGAGTGAAGCCTTGTCTCCACAGCTCTTTTTTCTTCCTGCAATAGAGCTATTTTATACTCAAGCCCTTGCTTTTCCTTAACTAATATACTATTATTATCCTTAAGGCCAAGAATTTTCTTATTTACGAAACCTAATTTACTATTAGCCGTCCTTAAATTCTTATCAGCCTTTATTAGCTCGCCTTTGGTAGTTTTTAATTCATCCTGAAGCCATGCCTTTTCTTTTTTCTCCTGAACTATCTGATCCTGGGTTTTTCTGAGTTTTGTCCTGGTTTCAATAATTTCCCTTCCCATTATAAAGAAAACCGCGATTATTCCTATTGCAAGCAGTGTAAATTTTAAATTGTCTTTCATTTAAAGCAACTCCTTTCCTTCTATGTTTTAATCATTTTAACATCTAGGCCTATTTATGTCAAATAGGCATATTATTTATAATGATTTTTCCAGTAGCCCCTGTCACAGAGATTGCCCTGGAACCGCCTTGTTTATCGGTAAATGTAACTGCGCCGCTAACCCCTTCTACTGCCCCGGATGGATTGAATGTTACCCTGTCATTCTCAAATGTAACAGGGTCGGCTTCTTCGTTGCCTTTTATCTCGAATTTTATTGAGCTTGGAAGAAAATATTTTTTTTCATAAACATGTTTAGCCTCATCTTCTATCCAGTACTGGCTTTTTTTAACATCAAAAACTACTGAGTAATTTTTCCTGAATGTTACGGCGTTACTCCTGGCCACATTCATTATTCCTGCAATAGCCCTGGCAGTTGTTTTTATCCTGAGGCCTTTCCCAAAGCCTGATGTGAAAGGAACTGATATGGCCATAATCATTGCTATTATCGCAAGCACTACTAGCATTTCTACAAGCGTAAAACCAGGTGTTGGTGAAAGGTGAAAGGTGAAAGGTGAAAAACGCTTTTTAACCTTTAACTTTAAACCAACATTTTATTTTACCAATTCCTGATGTCATCTTTATCGTTCCCATCTCCTGCGCCATTTGGGCCTTTGGAATACAGATCATAAAAAGAAGTATTATTTTTACCAGGATTTACATATACAAAAGCATTGCCCCATGCGTCTAAATATTCCCCATTTCCGTCTAGCTCATCTTTTCTAATTTGAATATAGGGCCCACTCCAATCAGGATCTCCAGTATCTACTGTAAGAGCTGCTATGAGGGTTTTATTATCAGCGCCAGGGTAATTTCCCATATCTGTCTCGTGCATGCTTATAGCTGTTTCCAGGCTTGCCATCTGCGCTTTTGTCTTAGTAACTGACCCGCGTTTTCTGGCTTGCTGAGCGCCGCTCACTACCATCCCAGCAAGTATCGATATAATAGCAATAACAACCAATAATTCAATTAATGTAAAACCCTTTTTACTCATAAGAATCTCCTTTCAGCTGTAAGCTTTAAGTTATAAGCTGTAAGTTTGCAAACAAAATAAATATTTTTCTTATAGCTTAGGGCTTACAGCTTATAGCTGTTAAATGTATTCTTTCGTCTCTCTTAAAACTTCCTCAATAGTCGTAATTCCTTCTATAACCTTTTTGAGCCCGTTTTCCCGCAGGGTTTTCATGCCTGCGCCGCATGCCGCGTTTCGTATGCTAGATAAACTCTCACGCCTTATAACAAGATCCCTGATTCTATCATCTACTATAAGCAGCTCGTACAAACCTGTGCGGCCTTTATAACCAGAACTATTGCATTCTGAGCAGCCAACTCCCTTATAAAATTTCATGTCTTTCATTTTTTCTTTTGATATGCCAAACTCTGATACCTCTTGTTCTGATGGCTTATATTCTTTTTTGCATTTGACGCAGATTTTCCTGACAAGCCTCTGCGCAAGCACTGCCCTGACAGTGGATGTTATCAGAAAAGGTTCCACACCCATATCTACAAGCCTTGTAACAGCACCTGGCGAATCATTTGTATGCAGCGTGCTGAACACAAGATGGCCTGTAAGGGCTGATTGAACAGCTATTTCTGCTGTTTCAGCGTCTCTTATTTCTCCTACCATTATAATATCAGGGTCCTGCCTTAAGATATGCCTTAATGTCCTTGCAAAAGTAAGGTTTATCTTTGTATTTATGGCAACCTGTATAATACCTTCTATGTCATATTCAACAGGGTCTTCAGTGGTTATTATTTTATAATCTATTTTATTTATCTCGGCCAGACAGGAATAAAGCGTAGTGGTTTTTCCGCTCCCTGTAGGCCCTGTGGTAAGAAAAATGCCATTCGGCCTTTTTATTATTTCCCTGATTTTTGATTTAATCTCCTCGTCCATGCCTATCTGATCCAGCGACAGGCTTACAACGCTTTTATCAAGGACTCTCATGACAATGCTTTCGCCATAAAGCGTAGGAAGCGTGGAGACTCTCAGATCCACAGCCTTTCCTTCTACGTCCATCATTATCCTTCCATCCTGAGGAAGCCTGTTCTCTGCTACATCCAGATTTGCCATGACTTTAATCCTTGAGCTTATTGCAAGGCTCAGATCTCTGGGGGGGTGCGCTGCATCATAACATATGCCGTCTATCCTATACCGTATCTTATAGTCTTTTTCAAAAGGTTCAAAATGTACATCTGAAGCTTTTTCCCTTACAGCGCGCAACAATATCATATTTAAAAGTTTTACGACAGGCGCGCACGAAGCTATTTCTTTTAATTTGTCGGCATTGCTTTCTGCTTTACCTGTAACAGGGATCTTGCATGTTGACTTTTTCGCCTCATCTATGGCTTCACCCAGAGATTCCTCTTCTTTGCCATAATATTTCTCTATAGCTTTCTTTATGTCATCCTCTTTCGCGGCCACCATCCTGATGCTTAAACCTGACACAAAGCGCAAATCGTCTACGAGTTTTGTGTTCGAAGGGTCGCGGCTAGCCACTACAACAGAATCCCTCTCAATTTTAACAGGCATTACATTGTAAAATCTAGCTGTAGAGGCTGACACCTTATTTACGGCAGCTCTTTCTATATTTATTTTTGATAAATCTAGAGCGTCTATATTATCAGGCATCTTGCGTTACCCTTAAAACTTCTTCAATGGTTGTATGGCCGGCCTTTACTTTTTCCATACCGTCTTCTTTTAATGTCCGCATCCCGCATTCTCTTGCCTTTTTACACAGGACAGTGCTGGAGGAATTTTCCAGCACTAATTCTCTTATACTGTCGTTCATCACCAGAAGTTCATATATACCCATCCTGCCTTTAAAACCCGTATTATTGCAGCTAGAACAGCCCTTGCCCTTATAGAGTTCAATTTTTTTTAACTGGCCAGGAACAATAGAAAGAATAACCATCTCTTCTTTTGAAGGCTGATAAATTTCTCTGCAAGATGGGCATATTGTCCTTACCAGCCTCTGAGCAAGGATACCCTGGACTGTAGAAGCTGCCAGATAGGGTTTTATGCCCATATCTGCTAATCTCGTAATAGCCCCTGCTGCGTCGTTTGTATGAAGCGTGCTGAAAATAAGATGGCCTGTAAGAGCTGATTGAATAGCTATTTCTGCTGTTTCCAAATCCCTTATTTCTCCTACCATTATGATATCAGGCGCCTGTCTTAGCATTGAGCGCAGGCCGCTCGCAAATGTAAGATTGATCTGAGGTTTTACCTGAACCTGGTTTATGCCGTCTAATTGATATTCTACAGGATCTTCGATTGTAATGACTTTTCGCTCTTTTTGATTTATATGGCTCAGGGTTGCGTATAATGTGGTGGTTTTCCCGCTCCCTGTAGGGCCTGTGACCAGGATCATCCCATTGGGAAGATTAATCAATTTCTCAAAATCACGCCTATTTTCTGGAAGAAAGCCCATGTCTTCCAATCCTACCATAAAACTGCTTTTATCAAGAATCCTCATTACTACGCTTTCTCCGTGTATTGCAGGCAAAGTAGAAACCCTGAGGTCCAGCTCTTTGTTTTTCAGCTCAAGTTTTATCCTTCCGTCCTGAGGAAGCCGCTTTTCCGCTATGTCCATCCCTGCCATAATTTTTAACCTGCTTATAATTGAACCCTGTAGTCTTTTAGGAGGGCCTTGTATTTCATGCAGCACTCCATCAATCCTATACCTGATCCTGAATTTGCGCTCCAAGGGCTCTACGTGGATATCGCTTGCCCTTCTCTTTAATGCCTCTTCTATCAGCATGTTTACCAATTTTAAGACAGGCGCGTCATCATTGCCTTTTGCGTCCTTTATATCTTCTGATAATTTGCTTAAATCGCTATGCAGTTTTTCCTTTTGTTTAGATGTGTAAAGTTCTGCCAGCGCTTTATCTATATCAGCCTGATCAGCAAGCGTCATATCTACGCTAAGGTTTGTTATCCTTTCAAAAAAATCACTTGCAAGAAAGTTAATAGGATCATCTGTTGCAAGGAAAAGCGTCTTGGCTTGAAGCTTGAAAGGAACTATTCTGTGGCTAACGGCAAGCTGCGGAGAAATGACATTAACTGCTTTCAAATCAATAAGGCCTATTTTAATTGCCATGGGGAGGATGCCTAGCTGAGGTATTATGGCATTTCCAACGTTTTCGCTTGATACATAACCAAATCTCACCATTATCTTGGCAAGCCGTTCCCTGGTATTAAATTGTTCGTCAAGAGATCTCTGAATCTTTTGATCGTCAAGAAGCCCTATATTTTTTACAATCTCTTTCACTATCTCGCGCTGTTTTAGATGCATAGTCACCTTTGAATTTTGTCCGTCACAGAACTTTGACGGACAAAATTAGCTAAGGAATTCATGAAGTGGTATATTTTTTTTAGAGGCGATTTTGCGGCAATCATTATATTCCGGGGAAATCTTAACAAGCTCTTTGCCTATATAGCCCTTATTTACTCTCATCTTTCCCAATTTTTCCTTCTTCTCTCCTGTTTTCCGCAATAGTTTTAACCTTTTTGCCTCATAATATCTCATCCCGAAACTAGTTGTTTCTCTGAATATCACCTCTGCTATTTTTTTTAATTTATTTTTTGGGACAAGCGCTGTGAGTAAAATACCAGGCCTTACCTTTTTCATCTGAACAGGGGTAAGAAATACCTCTAACGCCCCTCTGCTATATAATTTCTCAAAAACTGTCTCATATATGACAGGGCTCATATCGTCTATATTTGTCTCAATTACATATATCGTATCGCGTAAAAATTTTTTTCTCATGCTATTGTGTAGGGGGCGGTCGCGACCGCCCCCTACATCTATTTATTAATCAAACTCGCGAAGTAACCTGCGCCAAATCCATTATCTATATTCACCACTGTAACTCCTGGCGCGCAGGAATTCATCATTGTGAGTAAAGGCGCTATGCCTTTGAAACTGGAACCATAACCAACGCTTGTAGGCACTGCAATAACAGGCTTGTCAGTAAGCCCGCCAATCACGCTTCCCAGAGCGCCCTCCATACCAGCTACTACTATAATAACATTGGCCTTTGAAATTTCAGGCACCTTATCCAGTAAGCGGTGTATTCCTGCAACGCCTACATCGTAAATAGTTTTTACCCTGTTCCCCATGACTTCAAGACTAATCCTGGCTTCTTCAGCCACAGGTATATCGCTTGTTCCAGCTGTTAGTATTAAAACTGTTTTCTTGTTTTTTAATCTAGCCTTCTTCAAATATATAACTCTTCCAAGCTCATTATATTTTAAAGCAGGGAAATCTTTCTTTAAAAAATCATATAAATGCCTATTGGCGCGCGTAAGGAGCAGATGGCTTTTGCGCTTCAAAAGGACATTTGTTATTTTCTTTACCTGATCAGGGGTTTTGTTTTCACAATAAATAACTTCGCCAAAACCTTTGCGAAAAGCCCTGTGGTGATCCAATCTGGCAAATTCCATATTTTCATAAGGAAGATTTTTAAGCGCCTTAAAAGCGCTGGCTACGGATATCTTTTTAGAATAAAGCTTGCCCAATAGTCCTTTTAAATATCTTGAAGAATACATTTTAATGAGCACGCAATTTACGGAACGAAGTGAACGTAAATTGCTGTGCGAATTAATCCTTGCCATTTTGCGTAGTACATTAAAATAACTGGCTTCCAGTACGTTCAAATCCCCCGCAAAATGGCAAGGATAAGTTCGGACTTATGATTTACGTCGTCCCATGGACTCCGTAAATCATGTCCTCACTTAAATATAAAATAAAGTATTACTGCTATTACAACGCAGGAATAAATGTAAAAATCATTGAAATAGAAAAAATCCCTGATGTTTTCAAAACTATTGTTGCTGTAGTTTTTACCGCCTTTTGTTACGCCTTTTCTGCGGTATGTCTCCAGGTCATCTACCTTAAATCTGGTGTATATGCCGCCTATCTTATATGCGGTAATTTGATGAGCCTTAGATAAATTATTTAATTCGCCTTCTGTTATGCTCAGATAATCTGCCGCTTCCTTTGAGGTTAAGAATCGCTTCATCATAATTAAGCTAATGCCTCGTCCCAAACAACTTTACATTTTGATAATGTCAGTTTGTAAAGTTGTTTTGCGCTTATTTCGCCTTTTCTTTTGCAATCCACTCTTCTATTTTTGGCCGTTCAAATCTCCAGTCATTACCTTCTTTAAAAGCAGGGATTTTCCCTGAATTTGCCCATTCAAGTATATTAGAGGCCTCTACCTCTAAATATTTTGCAAGCTCGTCTACATTAAAAACACTGCCTTTTAGGCTGGAGCCTGTAAGCATCTGGCATTTTCCATGAATAATAGCGCCTGTTTCTACGCTGAGATTTGGCGTGTTTATATCGCCTACTATATGGGCGCTGGAAAGGACCTTCAAACTATTCGCAGCAACAATATTGCCTGTAAGTTTTCCGCCTATTATTATTTCATCGCCGTTTATATCTGCGCGAACCGAGGCATTTTCGCTTATTGTAAGGCTGCCTTTTGTATCAAGCTTGCCTTCAAAGGTGCCGTTTATCCTCAGATTCACAGGATCCTTAAACATGAGAGTTCCCTGCATGCTAGCATCTACATCCAAAATCTTTTTTTCATTCTTATCCCGCCTTAGCATACGCACCTCCCAATTTTTGCGAAACCCCGCCCTTTTAGCAAGTCTTCTTAGTAGCCCATTCCAAAAGGGCGGGACGAAGCAAATTTTGATCCCGAGCGATACCATTTATTTTAATCAGGTCGCGAGGGACCTTCACTCTTGTTTGTCCTCAATAGGTATTTTTCTTAACAGATACAATGTAACAAGCGCTATGATAGCAGTTGCCCAGCCAGCTATGTAGAATCCGCAGCCAATCGCCAACCCTATACCTGAAACAGTCCAAAGACTTGCTGCTGTAGTGAGCCCTTTCACAGACTCACCTGAACGAATAATTGTCCCGGCGCCTAAAAATCCTATACCTGTTACTACTCCTGCAGCTATTCTTGCAGGGTCCACAGGCGCTTTACCTGCGTAAATCTCGAATATATACATTGAAATTAGCATTATAAGGCTGGAACCCATGCTTACAAGTATATGTGTCCTAAAACCTGCTACCCTTTTGCTGTGTTTTTCTCTCTCAAAACCTATAATACCACCCAGCGCAGCAGCTAGAAATAATCGCCATACTACTTGAGTATCAGTTAGCATACATCATCTCCTTGTTTCTGTAGGGACAGAACAATGTTCTGTCCCTACATTCTTTCTATTATATCCTAGCTGTTATATCCAATGATGCCCTTAAGCCTTTTTTGTATAATCTATACGCCAAACCTGCCACCATGCTGGCATTGTCTGAACATAAATCAAAAGGCGGAAAATATAATTTAAAATTTCTATATATGGCCTCTCTCTGCATCATTTTTCTTAGTCTGGAATTTGCGCTTACGCCTCCGCCTACAACAAAAGATTTTATGTTGTATTTCTCTATGGCCTTTATAGAATTTTCTACAATGACCCTTAAAACCGCTTCCTGAAAACTCGCCGCAATATCCGCCTTCAGCCTTGAGCCTTCAGCCTTTAGCCCAGCTTTGTGAGCATTCACATAATACAACACCGCAGTCTTTATTCCGCTGAAACTAAAATCAAGGCTATTGTTCACAGCTTTGCATGTAAATCTTATTGCATCTATGTTTCCTTTTTTTGCAAGAGCGTCAATAACAGGCCCTCCTGGATAACCAAGCCCTAGAATCTTAGCAACCTTGTCATATGCTTCGCCTACTGCGTCATCAACAGTATCTCCCAGTAATTTAAACTTGTCAAAATCTTCTACCAGATACAGCCTTGTATGGCCTCCTGAAATTACAAGGCCTATAAAAGGGAACTTGGGGCCGTCCTTTACCATTATGGCAGAATATATATGGGCTTTTAAGTGATCTACAGCAATAAGCGGCTTATTAAGGCAATAACTCATGCTCTTAGCGCATGAGATACCAGTTAAAAGCGCGCCCATAAGCCCAGGCCCGTCTGTCACAGCCAAAGCGTCTATATCCCTTATATCTATGCCTGCGTCATGCAAAGAGAGATTTATTACATTGTCTATATTTTCTACATGATGCCTGGCCGCTATTTCAGGGACTACCCCGCCAAATTTCCTATGATACTTAAGGCTGGATGAAATTACATTTGATAAAATATCTATGCCGTTTTTTACGACGCCGGCTGCTGTCTCGTCACAAGAAGTCTCGATACCTAATATTATCATGTTGTTTTATTGATAAACTTAAAAATAAAAACGAAAAAGTCAAAATTATTTAGTTTTAAATTTTAAGCTGTAAGCTTTAAGCTTAAAACTTACAGCTTATGGCTTATAGCTTTTTAATACTATTTCCCGCTGTAAATAATTATTCCTTTTAAAACATCCACTGCTCTCAGAAGCTGGTTATCCAGTTCTTTCTTCTTTTTCTCCTCTGTCTTTTCCTCAGGTGTTTTTTCTTTGCCTTCCAGTAATTTTTCAAGCAAAGCAGCTTCTTTATCCACTTCTTTATCCTTCATAGGACGCTCTTCGTATTCAACCAGAATATCAGGCATTATGCCTTCTCCATGAATAGAGCGGCCTTTCGGCGTATAATACTTGCTTGTAGTGAGCCTTACTGCAGAGCCATCTGACATAGGCACAACTGTCTGAACAGAGCCTTTGCCAAAACTCTTAGTGCCCAAGAGAATTGCCCTCTTGTAATCTTGCAAGGCGCCTGCTACGATTTCAGACGCAGACGCGCTGCCGCCGTTTATAAGCACCACTATTGGGTAATCCAGATGATGATTATTTTTATTCCTTGATTTGAATTCTATATTCTGGGTTTCAACCCTTCCTTTTGTGCTGACAACTACTTTGCCTTCTTGAATAAATTTTCCTCCCACCTCTACTGCCACGTCTAAGAGCCCGCCTGGATTATTCCTAAGGTCCAGCAAAAGCCCTTTTAGGTTTTCTGCCTCTAATTTTTTCAGCGCTTCTGACAGGTCTTTAGGTGTATTTTCCTGAAATTCAGCAAGCCTGATATAGCCGATGCCAGGTTCCAGTATCTCTGCTTTTTTAATGCTCGCTATTTTAATTATGGCCCTTGTTATTGTAAACTCCAGAAGTTTTTTATCAGCTTCTCTGAGAACTATAATATTTACATCTGTGCCTGGTTTGCCTCTTAATTTTTTGACCGCTTCTATAAGCGTGATGTCTTTTATAATAGCGCCGTCTATTTTTACAATCTTATCTCCTGCCTTAAGCCCTGCTTTATACGCAGGCGTGTCATCAATAGGAGATATTATTGTCAGAAGATCGTCTTTAAGGGTAATCTCTATGCCTATGCCGCCAAATTCACCCCCTGTTTCCACCTTCATCTCATTATAAGTATCAGGATCCATGAATTGGCTATAAGGGTCCAAAGAAGCCAGCATCCCTTTAAGCGCGCCATATATAAGATCCTTTGATTTTTTCTCTTCAACGTAATCTGCCCGGATTATACTTACAGCGTCTGAAAAGAGCTCCAGTTCTTTATAAAGATCATCTACTTTTTGTTTTTGCTGAACTTCTTTATCAGCTTTTTCAGCAAAGCTGATATTGTGGGCTGTAATACCTAGTACAAAACTAACAATAATTAACAACAACACAATTCTTTTTTTCATGCGTCTCCCTTCAGTTTATTCCTTAGAATTTCATTAACCTTATTGGGGTCAGCCCTGCCTTTTGTCTTCTGCATCACCTTTCCTACAAGAAACATTATAGCATTATCCTTGCCGTTTTTAAAATCTTCCGCTGATTTCGGGTTTTCAGCAATAACTTGATCCGTAGCAGCTTCTAACAGCTTGACATCGGAAATCTGCTCAAGGCCTTTTTCCTTTATTAGTTTTCCAGGATCTTTGCCTGTTTGTATAATCTCTATCAAAAGCGTTTTTGCGACTTTTCCTGTAATAACGCCGCTGTCAATCATTCTAAGCATACCTGAGAGGTAACTCTCTTTCAAGTTTAAATCTTTTATAGATACATTATTGGCTTTCATGTATGCGAAGACGTCTCCAATAAGCCAGTTAGCGATTGTTTTGGGATTGCTGTACAAGCTAGCGCATTTTTCAAAATAATCAGCGGTGTTTTTGTCAGAGACAATTATCCCAGCATCATAGCCTGAAAGCTGATAGTCTTTTATAAATCTATTCTTTTTATGCTCAGGAAGTTCAGGCATGTTTTTCTCAATAGACTTTAAAAAACTTTTTTCGAAATTAAAAGGCGCCAGGTCCGGCTCTGGGAAATACCTGTAATCATGCGCTTCTTCTTTTGATCTCATAGGCTCTGTAACTCCTTTTTCTGTATTATAAAGCCGGGTTTCCTGGATAATCCTTTTCCCGTCTTCCAGTAAGCCCATCTGGCGCTTTGTTTCATATTCAAGCGCGGCTTTGACGCCTTTAAATGAGTTCATATTTTTTATCTCTGTTTTTGTCCCCAGTTTTTTATCGGCTTTTTTTCTAAGGGATATATTCGCGTCACACCTGAGGCTCGCTTCTTCCATATTGCAATCAGAGACGTCCAGGTATTCTAAAATTGATTTCAAAGCCGTAAGATACAGATATGCCTCTTCCGGAGAATTCATATCAGGCTCGCTTACTATTTCTAATAACGGGATTCCGCACCTGTTAAAATCTATGAGGCTTGAATCCTTTTGGTGAAAAAGTTTTCCAGTGTCTTCCTCAAGGTGCACCCTTCTTATCCGTATTTTTTTCTCTGTTTTGTCAACTATTTTCTGTAGGGAACGGCCGCGGCTGTTCCCTACGATTATCGAAAGCTTCCCATGCTGGGCTAATGGTTGATCAAATTGAGAAATCTGGTAGCCTTTCGGCAAGTCCGGATAAAAATAATTTTTTCTGTCAAACCTTATCTTTTCCGCAATCTGGCAATTCAAAGCAATGCTGACCTTTGCCCCAAGTTCTAGGGCTCGCCTATTTAAAACAGGCAAGCTGCCTGGAAAACCAAGGCAGACAGGGCAAACTTGCGTATTGGGCGCTGAGCCAAAATCCGTGCTGCATCCGCAAAATACCTTGCTCTTTGTATTGAGTTGAAGATGAACTTCTAATCCTATAACTATCTCGTAATCCATAATTATTGTCTGTTCTCGACTGGGTTTACATGTATAGCCACGTCTGCCGCTCGAACGATATTATAACTGTAACCTCTATATTCTTCGAGCGGTCATGGAAGCAAAATATGGAAACAGAGTCGAGAAGTTATGATCCTGGTTTTCGTTTATGCCATTCTGTATTTTGTTCGTAATTCCACGCTATCCTCAAAATTGTCTCTTCGTCAAAAGGTTTTCCAAGTATCTGAAGCCCTATTGGCAGGTTATTTTTTGTAAACCCGCATGGTATGGATATGCCAGGAATACCTGCCAGATTTGCAGAAATTGTAAATATATCTGAAAGATACATTGTAAGAGGATCGCTTATCTTCTCGCCTATCTTAAACGCAGCTGTGGGAGAAGTCGGCGTAACTATTGCGTCAAATTTCTCGAATGCTCTGTCAAAATCTATTTTTATCAATGTCCTGACTTTTAACGCCTTTGAATAATATGCGTCGTAATATCCGCTCGAAAGAGCAAATGTCCCTAAAATAATCCTGCGTTTTGCCTCATCCCCAAATCCTTCCTTACGCGTTTTCTTATACATATCTATTATTGATGTTATATTTTCTGATCTCATGCCGTATTGAACTCCGTCAAACCTTGCAAGATTCGAACTGGCCTCAGCTGTTGCGACTAAATAATACACGCTCACTGCATATTCAGTATGCGGCAAACTGGTATCTTCGCAAACCGCTCCCAGTTTCTCCAGTTCTTCTATAGCCAGCTTGATTGAGCCCTTGACTTCTTTATCTACCCCTTCAATAAAATATTCTTTTGGAATGCCTATCTTTAAGCCTTTGATGCCTTTCTTTATATTGGATACATAGTCTGAAACAGGTATATCAGCAGAAGTTGAATCCATTTCGTCGCGCCCGGATATAGCTTTTAATAAAATTGCCGCATCTTCTACATCTTTTGTAATAGGCCCTATCTGATCCAAAGAAGATGCAAATGCTATAAGGCCGTATCTGGAAACCCTGCCATATGTCGGCTTTAAACCCACTACTCCCGAAAGGCTGGCTGGCTGTCTTATTGAACCGCCTGTATCTGAACCAAGGCTAAATATTGCTTCGTCTCCTGCAACAGCTGCTGCAGAGCCGCCTGATGAGCCTCCTGGAATTCTTTCCAAATCCCATGGATTCCTGGTTGGGCCATAACACGAGGTTTCAGTAGATGAGCCAAACGCAAATTCATCCATATTAGTTTTACCCATTAATACTGCGCCTATATCTATGAGTTTTTCTATTACAGTGGCATTGTAAGGGGGCTTGAAACCTTTAAGAATTTTTGAGGAACAAGTGGTAAGCTCATCTTTAACCGAGATATTATCTTTTATAAAAATAGGGATACCCCAAAGCCCGCCTTTATTAACGCTTTCTTTAAGATTTTTGCATCTCTCTAAAGCCTTTTCTTTATCAAAGTGCGCCAGGGCATTAAGGCTCTTCTCTTGCTTTTCTATTTTATTAATAATACTATTGCATATATCTATAGGCAGGATATCCCCTTTAGATAAAAGATTAATAAGTTCGTGAGCTGTAAGGGTATTTAGCATAGTTAGGTTTCTATGATTTTCGGAACCTTAAATAAATTATTCTCTTTACTTGGAGCGTTTTTTATAACGTCAGCAACTGGCAATGATTTTTTGACAACATCATCTCTATAGACATTTTTCATATCCAGGACATGGCTTGTTGGTTCAAGATCGGAGACATTCAGAGTATTCAGCTTATCCACATACGCTAAAATTCTGTCTAATTGCCCTGTGAAATGCTCTAATTCCTTATCTGACAGCTCTATCCTTGCCAGATTAGCCGTATATTTGACAGTGTCTCTATTTATAGCCATAATTTTAATGAGCACTTGACTTATGGAACGAGCGAAGCCCCGCCCTTTCGTAGAAAGGGCGGGACGAAACGAGTGAACGTAAGTCAATGTGCGAATTAATCCCGCCCTTTTAGCAATTTTTCTCAGCTTGCTATTCAAAAGGGCGGGGTAAGTTCGACCAGATGACTTACGTCGTTCTTCGAACCCCGTAAGTCATGGTCTCACTTAAAATATCATATATACAGCTTGTTGTCAACGGGATTTGATGGCGGCGCAGGGACAGCACGGTGTGCTGTCCCTACTTGTTGCGGATAGCTTTATGAATTCTTGCAATGAAATTGTTTCTGGGCGGCGGGTGGGAGATATTTGGGCTTTTGTCAGGCGTAAAAGAGCATCTTGCTTGGATTTGAATATGCCTGAAGAAGCCATGGAATTCAAAATAGTTTTTCTGCGCTTCTCAAAAGATGAGCGGATTATTTTAAAAAGCAGGCTTTGATCAATAGAACTATCCAGTTGTTTCTCAAAGCCTATCTTTAAAAAACATGAATCAACTTCAGGAACAGGAAAAAACGCGCCTTTTGGTATTTTAAATAAAATCTTGGGTTCTCCATAAAACTGCGCATAGCAAGATAAGGATCCATAATCCTTTGTTCCTGGCAGAGCAACAATCCTTTCCCCAAATTCTGCCTGAACAGTGGCATATAAAGATTTTATACTGCTTCTATTGTCTATTAGCTTTTTCAATATCGGGCTGGATATTGAATACGGGAGATTGCCAACGATAATCAGTTTTGTAGGGACAGAACATTGTTCTATCCCTACAGATTTTAAATATTTAAGAATATCGTCGTTTATTAATTCTAAATGAGATTGGCCTCGTCCGGAGGACTCGGCACTTCCTCGGACATTTCGTCCTCGTCCGCTTCGGTTGCTACACTTGAAAGCTCCCCTCGCAATGACACCTCTTAGATAATCATAAAGCCTTTTATCTTTTTCTACCGCAATTAACATTCTTGCTTTTTTGCTCAAATCTTCTGTCAATGCGCCTAATCCAGGGCCTATTTCAAGGGCAATATCCTCTTTTTTTAACTGCATAGAGCCTATTATCTTATTTTTAATATTCTGGTCTATTAGAAAATTCTGGCCAAATCGTTTGCTGGGGCGGATATTATATTCCCGGAGAATGGCCTTAACTTCGCTCAGTTTTAACATACCATAAGCGGGTGGCATAATATGCCGCCCCTACATTATTTGTAGGGGCCGATTATTAATCGGCCCCTATTATGTTGAATGACACATATTAACCGCAAGTTTTATAGCTTCTTTCATAGAGCTTGGATTTGCTATGCCCTTACCTGCTATATCATAGGCAGTGCCGTGGTCTGGAGAAGTACGGATAAAAGGAAGGCCCAATGTAACATTTACGCCTTTTTCAAAAGCCGCCATCTTTAATGGCCCAAGCCCCTGATCATGGTACATTGAGATAACAGCGTCTAATTTGCCATTATAAGCCATATAAAAAATAACATCGCCGGAAATTGGCCCATTGATTCCCTGGACAAAGCGCCTTATTTTTTTAATAGCAGGCATTATTATATCCTGTTCTTCCCGCCCTATTGCCCCGCCCTCTCCGCAATGCGGATTCAATGCGCATACGCCTATCCTTGGATTTTTAATTCCAAAATATTTCTTTAAGCCAGAGTCTGTCAATATCACAGCTTCTATTATTTTTGCCTGGGTTATAGCGCTAGAAACTTTTTTTAAAGGCACATGGCGGGTAACAGTAGTAACCTTAAGCGGCCCTCCGCAAAGCATCATTGCAATCTTTTTTGTATTAGTGGCTTCTGCGAGATATTCAGTATGCCCTTGAAAAGGTATGCCTGATTTATTTATAGCTTCTTTATTGACAGGAGCTGTTACCAGCGCATCTATTTGGTATCTTTTTAAAATCTCAACAGCTTTTTCTATTGCGGAAAAACCTGTTTTATCATTTGCCTTTATGACAAAAAAGTTTGCTAAGCGCTTTATTTTAGGATCTTCTAATGCTTTTTTTGTAACCTCTGGCCCGATGCCTTTCGGATCGCCGGTAGTAATTAATATGGTAGGTTTCATGTATTTAGCGTAGAGCGTAAAGCGTTTAGCGTATAGTTTTTCCTATCCGCTATACGCTATTCGCTAAGCGCTAAACCCTGTCATTTTATACAAATGTATGCTTTCTCCTTAAGGCCTGAAAGCCACTCGTTTACCTGCGCTTTGAATTTATCCTGGAAAAGCACCATCTGGATATCTTTCTGAACATCTTCAAGGCTTGCCTGTTTTCCATATTTTATATCTTCTAACTTAAAGATATGATAACCTATCTCGCTCTTTACAGGCTCTGAAAATTCTCCCGGCTTTAGTTTAAATATGGCATTGTCCAGCACTTCGAGCATCTGGCCTTTTTCAATATAACCCATATCTCCGCCTTTTTCTGCATTAGGGCCTTGGGAATATTGCATTGCAAGATCGTCAAAGTTTCCACCTTCTTTAAGCTTATTATATACATTGTCTATTTCTACTTTCCCGAGCTCAAAACTGACATCGTCTTTTGCTTTCACCAGTATGTTTTTTACCCGGTATTTATCTCCTTCTCTAAACTGGCTTCTATGTTTTTCATAATAGTCGCTTGTCTCCGAAGGCAAAACCGAAACCTTTGATTTAACCTCGTAATCTACAAGCTTTTTCATCATTATCTGGTCTCTGTATCTATCTTTTAAATTAGCGATTGTGACACCTTGGGTTTCAAGTGTTTCATAAAACTCTTTTTCTGAAGGAAACCCTTTTTTAATATAATCAAGCCTTTCGTTTATCTCTGACTCAGTAACCTTTATGCCCAGTTCTTTTGCCCGGCTTAGGACAAGCTTGTCCTCTATTATCTGGTTTAATATATCCTTCTTAACCTGTTCCATTTTCTGCAATAATTCATCGCCTTTATATTCCTGGCTGTATTGGGCGTATAATACAGACAATAACTGGTCAACATCCTGCTGGGTAATAACTTCGTCGTTTACAACTGCTACAAATTTATTAACAATCGCTGCCTGCGCCAAAGCGCCAAACATAATAAAGATAATTGAAAGGAGTATAATTTTAATTTTTCGCATATTTTTTGAGATTGCTTCGGCCGCCACCGAAACAATGGCGGCCTCGCAATGACAAAAGAGAATGTCATTGCGAGGAACGAAGCGACGAAGCAATCTCTTTTAATATCCTGCAATATAAATCAAAACCTATCGCAGATATATATCCATGCTGTTCTTTTCCTAGCAGGTTTCCAGCGCCTCTTATTTCCAGGTCTTCCATTGCTATCTTAAATCCGGAACCAAGGTCTTTATAGCGCTCCAGGGCGTCCAGCCTTCTTTCTGACTCCCTGCTTAATATGTGCCCTCTTGGAACAAGAAAATACGCATGCGCCTTGTTTTTAAATCTGCCTACCCTGCCTTTTAGCTGATATAAATCAGCAAGGCCAAACATATCCGAGCGGTTTACTATAAGGGTATTGGCATTTGGTATATCAATGCCTGACTCTATTATAACCGTTGATATCAAAACGTCAATATCTCCTTTCATAAAGTCTCTCATTATGCTTTCTAATTCTTTTGAATGCATTCTGCCGTGCGCCAAAGCGACCTTTACGCCTGGGACCAGGCCTCGTATCCTATCAGCTATTTTCTCAATGCCTTCTATCCTATTGTGCACAAAAAACACCTGCCCATTTCTTTTCTTTTCAAAAAGTATTGCTTTCTTTATAAGATTGTCATCATATTCTGCAACAATTACCTCCACGGGAAGCCTGTCCTTGGGAGGCGTTTCTATGATAGACATATCCTTTACCCCCATTAAAGACATATAAAGGGTTCTTGGTATAGGTGTGGCAGTAAGCGTCAAGACATCCACCGTAAGCCTGACTTTTTTAAGCTTCTCTTTATCCTTGACCCCGAATCTCTGTTCTTCGTCTATTATCACAAGCCCAAGGTCTTTAAATCTTATATCCTTTCTGAGTATTGCGTGTGTGCCTATCAATATATCAATAGCCCCGTTTTCTGCTTCTTTTAATATGCGGCCTGTCTCGCTTTGCGTCCTGAAGCGGCTCACCATCTCCACCATTATAGGAAAATCCTTCATCCTGTTTTTAAACGTTATAAAATGCTGCTCTGCTAAGATAGTAGTGGGAACCAGCATAGCCACTTGTTTATTATCCATAATTGCTTTAAAAGCAGCCCTCAGCGCAACCTCTGTCTTGCCATATCCTACATCTCCGCATAAAAGCCTATCCATCGGCCTTGTAGATTCCATGTCTTTTTTTACTTCAGCTGTGGACCGCAGCTGGTCAGAAGTTTCCTTAAATGAAAAATTATTTTCAAATTGTGCCTGCCATTCTGTATCTTTTGAAAACCGGAAACCATCCAGTTTGGAACGCATTGCATTTATCTCCAGCAGTTCAAACGCCATGGAATGAATACCTTTTTTAACCCTCTCTTTTACCGCCTTCCACATTTTACTGCCAAGCTTATAAAGCTTGGGCGGCCTGCGCTCAAATGCAACATACTTTTGTATCAGATGCATCTCCTCTATCGGGACATAAAGCCTGTCATTATCAGCGTAGTCTATTATTATATTTTCTTTTTCTTCTTCGCCGAATTTTATCTTCTTAAAACCCCTGAATATGCCTATGCCGTGATCTACATGGACCACATAGTCATTTACTTGTATATCTACAAATGAAACTAAAGGGATTTTTTCGCCTAGATCTACTACTTTTTTCCTTTTCGGATAGATGCCGAGCTTGGGAAGGATTATGGTCATTGCGTGCTCTTCAAGGGTTTCAGAAGAAAGCATGCTATAACTTCTTATGGATTCTACGATATTGCCTGACAATTCAATCCTGACAGGGCCTTCAAAGGTAGGCGGGAATATATCTATTATGCCGCCGCGCATGCTGAAATCCCCTGTCTCAGAAATCATCTCCCGCCTCTCATAGCCATACTCAACTAGTTGACTGGCAAGAGATTTATAATCCAGGGCCCCGCCTTTATAGATTTTGATCGATTCGAACATATTAAATTATAGTTAAGGCAGGCTGGAACCATTCGGCACGAAATAATTTTGCCGTCCGCTACGGCTTACAGCTCGTTTCTCTGCCGACTATCGCTCTGTCACTCGACCGAAACTCGCTGTAAATCCTTGCGGACATTTGCCAAAATTTTTCTAATGTGCCTCAGGTTCCAGTCTGTCTTAACTTGATAATATTAAATTGTTACTCTTTCTGGCTGGCAGGTTTTGAGAAAAGCCTCGTCGATTCGAGCGGGCCCCGTGTCTGCTGTCAGGCTGGGCCTGAGGCACATTTGAGAGGTTTCGGCATAATTGATTCTTTCTAATATAAGTGCGCAAGGAATTGCGGCGAAGTTTTTTATACTGTCAAGACTACCTGCAGTATAAAAAATGAGCCGCAAACCGTAGCGCACGGCGAAACCATCTCTGTGCCGAATGACCCAGCCTGACAGCCAGAAAGATATTATAGATAGCTACATCTTCTCAAGCGCGTTTACGCCTAATAAATTAAGCCCGCTTGATAAGACGTTCTTGACAGCATGTATAAGAACAATCCTTGCCTCGGTAAGAGGCTTATCATTTGTAACTATGCGATAAGCGTTGTAATAGGAATGAAAAAAACCTGCTAGGTCTTGAAGATATGCCAGAAGTATATAGGGCTCCAGATTTGCTGCCGCTGCCTCGATTATCTTAGGATAATGCACCAGGGTTTTTATTAAATCCATCTCCTGCTGTTTATCCAGAAGCGCCAGATTATCAAGGTTTGGTTTTACGTTTTCAGAAAATTCTATTATGCTGGAAATCCTTGCGTGGGCGTACTGTATATAATAAACAGGGTTGTCCATCGTCTCGGCCTTTGCAAGCGCCAGGTCAAAATCGAGATGGGATTCTGTCCTCCTCATAATAAAAAAGAACCTGCTAGCGTCTCTGCCAACCTCGTTTATAATCTCGCGCAGGGTTACGAACTCTCCTTCTCTTGTAGACATCTTGACTGGCTTCCCATCTCTATAAAGTGTAACAAGCTGGGCTATGAGTATAGACAATTTTTCTTTATCGTAACCAAGCGCCTGACAGGCTGCTTTTATCCGGCTTATATATCCGTGATGGTCAGGGCCCCAGATATTTATTATCTTCTCATATCCTTTTTCAAATTTCTCCTTATGATAAGCTATATCAGGCGTAACATATGTATACGAGCCGTCATTCTTTATAACAACTCTGTCTTTATCGTCTCCAAAATCAGTTGACCTGAACCACGTGGCATCGTCTTTTTGGTACAAAAACTTTTTGTCCTTTAAAATCTCTAGAACCTTTTCTATCTTTCCTGATTTTGCAAGGGACTTCTGGCTATACCACACATCAAAATGAACTCCAAAATTCTCCAGGTCCTTTGTTATTGTGCCCATTATTTCTTTAACTGCATATTCCATAAAAAAATCATCGGATAACCCCTCACCCTTCCCTCTCCCCTTTTCAGGGGAGAGGGTCAGGGTAAGGGCCTTTGCCATCTCATAAATATACCTGCCCTTATAACCATTCTCCGGAAATTCTGATTCTTTGTTCATTAATTCCATAAACATGGCCTTAAGCGATTTTCCAAGGGCCTGTATCTGCACACCCTCATCATTTATATAGTATTCTTTAATAACATTATAACCGCAGAATTTCAAAATCCTGGCAAGAGAATCTCCTATAGCTGCCTGCCTTCCATGAGCTACTGTTAAGGGGCCTGTGGGATTTGCGCTTACAAATTCTATCTGCGCCTTTTTAGACTTGCCGAGAGTTGAACTTCCAAATCCAACGCCTTCTTTAACAATATCTTCAAGAGCGCTTATAACTCGCTTGTTTGAAATATAAAAATTTATAAATCCTGGTTTTTCAATTTTTACACTCTGGATCATACCTGATTTGTCAATATGTTTAATAATGCCGGATGCTATATCCAGAGGAGCTTTTCTTAGCTCTCTGGATAATCTCATCGCTATATTGCTGGAGAAATCCCCGAACCTCTTATCTTTCGGAACCTCCAGCGAAAGGCCTTCAACAGCATTAGCTGATATTCCAGGAAACGCTTTTTTTACAGCCTCTTTTATAGCTATTATTAAATCTATCTCTATCTTGATCATAAAACAGGAGGGGTTGTCCGCCTTCGCTCTTAGGATATATGCGTAAGCTCACTATGATGAGCTTCGGCGGGATAACCCTGTATAGCTCGTCATTGCAAGCTTAATCGTATACCCTAAGAGCGAAGCAGGGTCAGGCTTTTTGGGATTTATAGCTTTTCTTACATAGTATCTTTAAAAAAATCTTCACTATACTAGGGTCGAATTGAGTGCCTGCGCCTTCTAATAATTCTTGCCTGATTTTTTTAGAAGACAGCGCTTTCCTGTAAGGCCTGTCCGAAACCATTGATTCGTACGCATCTACAACCGAAAGTATCCTGGCGCCCAAAGGAATCTTTTCTTTCTTTAATTTGGATGGATATCCTTTGCCGTCATATCTTTCGTGATGATGCAATATAATAGGCGCAAGATCGTCCAGAAATCCTATCTGCTCTACAATCCCGGAACCAACTACAGGATGCATAACCATGATCTTCCATTCATCCTTGGTAAGTTTGGCCGGCTTTCTTAATATACCTACATCTATCCCTATTTTGCCTATATCATGCAGAAGCCCAGCGTATTTCAATACCTCTTTTTGATCTTCAGTAAATTTGAGAACCTGCGCAATACTCATGCAATGCTTCATTACGCGCTCAGAATGTCCGAATGTCTGACTGTCTTTAGCGTCTATGATATTTGAAAGCGTTCTTATAGTATTCAGATAGCCTGTTTGCGCCTGTTCAAAAAGCCTGGCATTTTCAATAGCTATGGCAGCCTGGCTGGAAAACATTTCTAATAGTTTCACGTCTTCAGGCGTATATTTACCAACCTTTGTATTATAAATACTCAAAACGCCTATAATCTTATCTTTCTGCACCAAAGGAACAGTTACAAGAGATCTGAGCCCTTTTTGCGTCGCATGATATGAGTACTTATATTTTTTTTCTTTCCTCAGGTCGTTTATAACATAAGCTCTGCTGTTTTTTACAACCCTACCAGCAATACTTTCGCCTACCTTGAGGCTTTTTTTAATCTTTTGAAACCTTTTATTGGCGAAGCCGTAAGAAGAACGTAATAAAAGCTCATGGCCTGATTTATCTAACAGCCTCAAGGAACAGGCAGATGCGTCCATTATAGTAGCTGCTTTTTTTGTTATAAGCGCAAGGACTTCATCCAGATGAAGGGTTGAAGTTATGAATTTGCCAACTTCATAAAGCGCGGAAAATTCTTCTATCTTCTTGTTGAGGTTTTCTTTGAGCGAGCTTTTTTCTTTTTGTGGCATAAATTGACTCTAGGAGCATCGCCCCACAGGCCTTCCAAATTATAAAACTTCCTCACATCTGTGTAAAATATATGGGCTACAACGTCATAGGCATCTACAAGCACCCATAGGCCTTCTCGGTAGCCTTCTATCTTAGATGTAGATTTTTCTTTTTTGGACAAACCTAGTTCTATATTCTCTGCTATTGCCTGGCACCGCTTTGTTGAAGATGCGCTCGCTATGACAAAAAAATCCGTAATACTGGACACCTTCCTCATGTCCAATATTACAATATCCTCTGCTAACTTTGCCTTCGCAAGTTCCACAACAAGCAGCGCTTTTTCTTTGGATCTCACAAATTGATATGCTTTTACTTATTGCCCATGATACAAAACATGCTTGTATCGCAAACAGGGCATTTACCTTTCATTGCTTTTCTTTTGTTCTTCATTATAACTTCTTTTGCGTCCTTCATTTCTTTCTTGGCCTTGCATTTTACACAATAACCTTGTGCCATTTGCATCCTCCTTTTTTAATAGTACAATACCGTTGATTTAAACGAAATAACTTTAGCACACTAAACACGAATTGTCAAATATTATTGCGCCTTACGCTATAATATTTGAATACTCAGGTAACACGTTATATTTAGCAAGTATCTCCTGGGCCTTTATGTGTACAACTTATGTCTAGATATGTACGCCTTCACCTTAGCTGGTATCAGGCTTTTTACTGGTTTTGATTCTATCCGATTACGTATATCGCTGGATGATATGTCCTTTGCATTTATGCGCAATAAGATAAAGCCGTTAAGGTTTCTATTTATTTTAAATCCAGGCCTTTCTACGATTACAAATTTACAAAGCCTTAAAATCTCAGGCAGGTTTTTCCATTTATCCAGCTCTTTTAAGGAATCAGAACCTGTTATGAAAAATAGTTCGGTTTTTTGGCCGTATTTTTTCCTCAAGCGCCTGAGGGTTTCCACTGAATAAGACCTGCCTTTTCTTTTTATTTCCATATCAGATATCTTGAAAATTTTATTGCCTGATACGGCAAGCTTAAGCATGTTATATCTATGCTTTGCCTGAGTCACTTTAATGCCTTTTTTATGAGGTGGGATATATGTAGGGATAAATATTAACTTATCAAGAGATAATTTCTGACAAATTTTCTTCGCAAGGTAAATATGCCCATTATGCACTGGATCAAATGTCCCGCCTAATATACCGATTCGCATATTCTCACATATCCTAATATTGTTAGACGATACATAGTCTCCTTAGAGGCAGATTGAGGCCATTCGGCACTGAATCGTTTCGCCGTCCGCTACGGTTTATGGTTCGTTCTTCTGTCGACTATCGTATTGTCAACCGAACAGAACTCACCATAAATCCTTGCGGACATCTGCCGAAACTATTCTAATGTGCCTCAGACCTCAATCTGCCTCTAAAGCGAGTGTATTGCTTTATTGTGCATTGCTTCTGATGCTTCGCAAATTATCTCAGATAATGTAGGATGAGCGTG
>MNVP01000007.1 GCA_001871815.1 Candidatus Omnitrophica bacterium CG1_02_40_15 | reverse complement strand
CAGGCCTGTATTTATACGGGCTGTATATGGACAGGCTGAAAACCGATATAGGTTACGCAAGGTCTTTGCGCGCAAAAGGCGCTGCGTCTAAAAGACTTAAAGGCGCAAAGAAGCTAATGAATAAAAATATGGTAAAGGAATTTTACACGGAAATCCACAGGGCTGTTATAGAGTATATAGCGGATAAATTAAATATACCTCATCCCTCTATTACAAAGGATGTGCTGGAAAGCAGGTTAAAAGAGATAGGCATTACAGGGGCTACTATAGACGGTGTAAAGAGGCTGTTTGATGATTGCGATATGGCGCGGTTTGCGTCAGCTGGATTTACAAAAGATGATATGGATCGTACTTTCAAAGAAGCAGAGAGTATTATAATGAATTTAGAAAGACATATATGAAAAAGGCCATTGTATTTTCTTTTTTGATATTTTTTATTTTCGCTGGAATTTTAATGGCAGCTGGCAGCGCAGAAGAACTTTACAGAAAAGGTAATCTTAGCTATGAAAACGGAGATTATGAAAAGGCAGTTTCTTTTTATGAAGAGCTTCTTAAGATTAATGAAGTCAGCCCAGAGGTATTTTATAATTTGGGCAATAGTTATTTTAAATTAAAGAAGATAGGCAAGGCTATTTTAAATTATGAAAGGGCGTTGAGGCTGGACCCGCGCGATAAAGACGCTCAGCTTAATTTAAAACTCGCAAAGGAGATGGCTGTAGACAAGATAAATACATCTGAAAGAGGCTTTGTTTTGAATATGATCCTTTTTTTGTACGATAGGATGGATATAAATGAATTGTCGTTAATGTGTTCTTTTCTTTATCTAGCTATGATTTTAATTTTGATATTTTCAATATTTTTTATTGCTAAAAGACGATTTATGTTTTATACTGCTGGAATATTTGGCGCTGTATTTTTAATCTTCCTAATATTTTTATTTGCAAAAATAAGAAATGAAAATTTTACAAAGACAGGAATTATAATAGCTGAAAAAGCTGATGCAAGAAGCGGTCCAAAAGAGGATTATCTTTTGCAATTTACGCTCCACGAAGGAACCAAGATCAGTATAGTAAAAGAGGCCCAGGATTGGTATGAGATTGAGCTTTCAAAGGATCTAAAAGGCTGGGTTCCTAAAACCAGCGTCAATATCATATAACCAAAGTGGTGAGCCTGTCGAACCACAACATATAGGTGTCGTCGTTAAATTAATATCGATATATTGTGTCTTTTAACTTGACATATAATTATCAAGTGATATACTTATTTTTTGTGGAGGATTAATAATGGAATTAAAAATTAAAAATGAAAAGAAGTTAAGCACCTCGGAAAATTGCCTTAAGGTTCTTGAAAAAAGATATCTCATGAAAGATAAGGATGGGAAGGTCATAGAGACGCCTGAGGGCATGTTTAAAAGGGTGAGCCGCTACATAGCAAAAGCAGATAAGCTGTACGGCGCAAGCGGCATGGAAATAAAAGAAACAGAAAAAGAATTTTATGATATTTTGTCCAATTTCGAATTTATGCCAAATAGCCCTACCCTTATGAACGCAGGAAAAGATCTAGCTCAGTTATCCGCGTGCTTTGTCCTTCCCATAGGCGATTCCATGGAGTCTATTTTTGACGCGATAAAGAACACGGCTATGATCCATAAATCCGGCGGAGGGACAGGATTTAGTTTTTCAAGACTCAGGCCGAAAAATAGCGTTGTAAGATCAACCGGAGGAGTTTCAAGCGGGCCTGTTTCTTTTATGAAGGTTTTTAACGCAGCGACTCAGGCTGTGAAGCAGGGAGGCACGCGTCGTGGGGCCAACATGGGAATTTTACGCGTTGATCATCCTGATATTTTAGAATTTATTAAATGTAAGGAAAACGATAAAGAGATAACCAATTTTAATATATCTGTAGCGGTTACTGAAGATTTTATGAACAAGGTTATAAATGATGAGGAATATTCTTTGATAGACCCGCACAATAATAAAGAAATAAAAAAATTAAGGGCCAAAGAGGTTTTTGACCTTATAGTAGAATTGTCCTGGAAAAACGGCGAGCCAGGAATTATTTTTATAGACAGAATAAATAAAGATAACCCTACTCCTAAGCTTGGAGAAATTGAATCAACCAATCCATGCGGGGAACAGCCTCTTTTACCGTTTGAAAGCTGTAATCTGGGTTCAATAAATTTGGCTAAAACTATATGTGAAGACGGCGAAAAACAGGTTGACTGGGATGCGTTAAAAAAGCTGGTGCATGCAGGGGTTCATTTCCTTGACAATGTGATAGATATGAATAAATTTCCTCTGAAAGAAATAGAAAAGATGACCAAAACCAATAGGAAGATAGGCCTTGGGGTGATGGGCTGGGCAGATATGCTTATAAAACTTGAGATACCTTATAATAGCGGGGAAGCGGTCCAGCTTGCTGAGAAAATAATGAAATTTATATCTGATGAGGCAAGGATTAAATCTCAAGAATTGGCGCAAAAAAAAGGCGCATTCCCTTCTTTTGAAGATAGCATATTTAACGAAGATGGGTCAAAGGAATTAAGGAATGCTACGCTTACGACAATTGCGCCGACAGGTACGATTTCAATTATCTCAAACGCCTCAAGCGGCATTGAACCGTTATTTGCATTGTCTTATTACAGAAATGTAATGGATAATGATAAGCTTATTGAAGTTAACCCATTATTTGAAGAAGTTGCAAAAAAAGACGGGTTTTATTCCAGAAAACTTATGGACGAGATTGCGGAAAAAGGCTCTATTAAGGACATAGAAGCTGTACCTGAAAAATATAAAAGGATTTTTGTTACATCTCATGATATAGCTCCTCTGTGGCACATAAGGATGCAGGCAGTTTTCCAGAAATACACTGACAATGCTGTATCTAAGACAGTCAATTTTCCGCACAATGCCACAAAGGATGATGTGCGAGAGGTGTATATGTTAGCTTTCAAGTTAGGGTGCAAGGGCGTAACCATTTACAGAGATAAATCTAGGGAGGAGCAAGTGCTAAATATTAATTCTAATGATACGAAAAATAACGTAGGGGACGGTTTCAAACCGTCCCCTACAGCAGAAGTTGGAGACAAAAAGAACGTTGCCCCAAGGCCAAGGCCTGTTGTTACTAATGGCACCACTACAAAGGTTGCAACAGGGTGCGGAAATCTTTATATAACAATAAATGTGGATGATAAGAATCTGCCTTTTGAAGTATTTATCCAGATGGGCAAGGCTGGCGGATGCGCTGCAAGCCAGTTGGAAGCAATAGGAAGGCTTGTGTCCCTGGCGCTTCGTTCAGGAGTAGAGAATAGCAGAATCGTAGAGCAATTAAGAGGCATACGCTGCCCATCTCCTTCATGGGAGAAAACTGGAAGGATATTTTCATGTTCTGATGCGATTGCAAGGGTCCTTGAACTGCGGCTTGGCAATGGCAAGATGCATCATCAGGAAGAGGCCATGGAAAAACATTCTCCTCATACCATGATAGAAGATAAACTTGGCACAGTCGTGGGGGTATGCCCTGACTGCGGAGCTGCTTTAAGGCACGAAGAAGGCTGCGTGGTTTGCCGTTCCTGCGGATATTCCAAATGCTGAAACCTGATTCATGGATCAAGAAAATGGCTTTAGAGCATGATATGATAAAGCCATTCCAGCCTCAGCAGATAAAAAACAATAATATTTCATACGGCCTTTCCAGTTATGGCTATGATATAAGGATTGCTGACGAATTTAAAATCTTTAAAGGCTCTGGCAAGAAAGATATTATAGACCCTAAAAATATAAGAGCTGATTTATTTGAAGATTTTAAAGGCGCTACCTGCATAATCCCTCCGAATAGTTTTATCCTCGCAAGATCACTTGAATATTTCAAAATGCCACCCAATGCGCTTGCGCTTTGCACAGGTAAAAGCACATACGCGAGAATCGGCGTGATAGTAAATGTTACGCCTCTTGAGCCGTCATGGGAAGGATATCTTACTATAGCTATAAGTAATACATCTAATTCTCCTGCAAAGCTTTACGCTAATGAAGGCATTGCCCAGGTGGTTTTTTTTGAATCAGACGAGCAATGCCAGGTTACTTACGCTGACCGCAAAGGCTCATACCAGTCCCAGAAATCCATCACCTTGCCAAAATAGTAAATATCTAATATTACCATGAATATTCTTATTGCAATGTTATTTTTTCATGGCATACTTATTTTGATGCACTCGGAAAAAGTCTTGACTTTTTCCGAGTATGGTGTATACTTAATAATGCCATGATAAAAAGGATCCTTTATCTAGATTTATGGAAAGAATTATCTGCTGAGAAACAGATGATATTTATATCTGGGCCCCGCCAGACAGGTAAAACCACGCTCGCCAAAGAAATAGCAAAGTCTTTTACAAATAACACATATTTTAACTGGGATATAACCTCAAGTAAAAAATTACTTATAGAGAAGCCTTCTTTCTTTGAAGAGATAAATAGATTAGATGAATCGATACCGCTTGTAATCTTTGATGAAATACATAAATATAAGCATTGGAAAAATTACTTAAAAGGCATATACGATCAATTCTCTGCGGAATATAAATTTCTTGTATCTGGCAGCGGGAGGCTGGATCTATGCCAAAAGTCTGGAGATTCTTTAGCTGGAAGATATTTTGCTTTTCATCTTTTTCCCTTTACGGTAAGCGAGCTTGCTGAAAAAAGAAAATCCTTTAAGGACTTTTATAATGCGCCCCTTGAAAAATTAGATACTGAAACAAAAAGATCTAAAGAGATATGGGAAAATCTTTCTATTACAGGCGGATTCCCAGAACCATTCATAAAACAAAAAAAGGAATTTTGGACAAAGTGGTCCAATAATTACAGCCGTCAGATTATACGAGAAGATATCAGGGATTTGTCAGGCATAAAGAATGCGGAAACCGCAGAACTTTTATTTTCATTGCTTTCGTCTAAGGTTGGAAGCCCTATCTCCATAAATAATATAGCCGGCGATTTACAGGTGAGCTTTGATACGTTGAAAAACTGGTTAACAATATTTGATTCTTTCTATTTAACTTTTAGGATAAGCCCATGGACAAAAAAGATATCAAGGGCAATAACTAAAGAGAAAAAACTCTACCTTTTTAATTATCCTGAAATAGAGAATGAAAACCAAAGATTTGAAAATATGGTGGCTATGGAACTATTGAGAGCTATCTATACATGGAATGAATACGGTTATGGAAGGTTTAATCTGCATTATATAAGGAACAAAGAAAAAGAAGAGGTAGATTTTCTTATCTCTGATAATAATAATCCTATATTGCTGATAGAGGCTAAGTCTTCTGATGATACACTTGCAAAAAGCCTTGTAAGTTTTCAAAACATATTGCAGGTTCCAGCTGTCCAGCTTGTAAATAAAGAAAATGTATTCAAATATATAAAGAATAATCGTCAAAAAATTCTTATCATAACTGGCCATCACTGGCTTAGCTTACTCCCATAAAAAATTTGACATAACGCTATTATATGGTATACGTTATATAAAGTAGGGGACAGGCATGCCTGTCCCCTACAGATAATAATTTCTGCAAAACTCATGCAGATTTTTTTTACCAAGAAATAAGGGGACGTCCTATAAGGGACACCCTATAGCTAAAAATAATTTCAATTTTCGATCAACAAACATAATTGGCCTAATCGCGTAAAAAGCTATATATAACCATTTTAACCTTGTAGGTTGCATGCAGCCCCATACCACAAGGGTATGGGGCAGGCAACCTACAAGGTTTTTTATTTGTGTGCCACGTAACGCTCTTTACCAATAGGTTAAAGTCCTATCAACACAGTTCCCACTTCGGGTGTTGTAGCTAACCGCAGGGTGTTTACCGTGAGGTAAAATCTGAAGAGTGGTAATGCGAACATCCAGCCCGTAACGAATGAGTGAACTCGTGGTGGCATTTATATCTGGCGACCCGCCAAATAAACGGGGAAGCCTTTATACTGATTGGTGATGGATTGGGTGATAAAGCAGTCAGTAAGATATAGGTGTGA
>MNVP01000023.1 GCA_001871815.1 Candidatus Omnitrophica bacterium CG1_02_40_15 | reverse complement strand
TATAAAAATTATTGTACTTGTGTTTTAAGATATGTAGCCTTGGATTTTATTGTATATCTGCCTGAGACAGGCCCTGTTGCCCATACATTTGCAGTAATACCATTTAAAGTAATCGTAGCTGCAGTTGGTTCGCTATAATAGGTAGTAGAAAAATTAGTCGTAGCATCATTTCTTAGTTGATAATAAGCATAATTAATACCTGATTCTGCTGAAACCATGGCTTTTAACCTCCTTGTCTGGCCTTCGCAAATATTATTATAGTTATATGCTGTCAAAAGAACTGCGATAGTAATCAGAGACAAAAGAAATAAAAGCATCAGGGTTACAAAAATAGCTATACCTTTTTCTCCACTATAGTTATGAGTTCTCATAATAATACCTCTATTTTTTAGCGTTTAGCGTAGAGCGTATAGCGTATAGAAAACAATAGAAAAGATACATATCTATCATATCCTATACGCTCTACGCTATCCGCTATACGCTAAAACACGATATTAGCTAATAAATTACTGCAATTCCCCTATTAACGTCTCAACTGCTTCAGATATAAGATGCCACCTTTCTTGGCTATGTATCGTATATTTCTGTTTTCTTTTCCAGCCGTTATCTGCCTTCTGCCATAGATACATAGACAGGCGCTTATTGCCCCATGATTCAACCAGCACTACTGCTGACCACCACCCAAAACCCCTGCTGATGGTCCTGTAATCCAGGACCTTTAGAGGAGGAGCTATGGGCAGCTTTTCCTCTTGATGCTCATTTATGATCTTTTCGTCAGACATACTTGCCTCCTATTTTTTATGGCACAGGAAAGCATAAAACACTTTCCTGACCACTGAAAATCGTATTGAAGTTATCACTAAGCGATTTTCTTGTTATAACTCCCGCATCTTGGGCACTGTGACATATTAGTGTGCCTGCTATCTATGTATGCATAAGTACATATAGAACATTGCCATAAAAAATTCTTTTCCGAAGAAAACTGTTTTGGCTCTTTTCTGTTTTTAAATACAAGGATCAATAATATAATACATGTTGTTAAAATTAAATACAACGCTATTGCTAACGAGAACTCTATTTTTATCATTTTAATGAGCACGTAACTTATGGAACGAGCGAAGCCCCGCCCTTTCGTAGAAAGGGCGGGACGAAGCGAGTGAACATAAGTTACTGTGCGAATTAATCCTTGACATTTTGCGTAGTACATTAAAATAACTGGCTTCCAGTACGTTCAAATCCCCCGCAAAATGGCAAGGATAAATTCGGACTTATCACTTAAAGCTAACCCGAACAATCCCTTCCTGGTTATCCTCGCTAGCTGGCACAAACTGCCACTTCCTTACATACCTCATTGCTGCCTGGTCTATTTCAGAAAAACCGCTGGATGTGACGCATTCCGCATATTTAACAAATCCGTCTTTTGATATCCTGAATTTAATATTCGCGCTGAAATCTGAACTAAAATCTGAAGGCAGCATTGTAACTTTATCTAAGTCTGGCTTATATATAATTACCCTGCCCCTGGCGTCGCCTTTGATAAAAAAATCATAAAGATTAACCTTTGCGGCTTCTTTTTTGCGGTATATGTTTAAATTTGAAAGGTTGCGATCTCCTGGAGAGTATGAAAATTCCCTTTTCCCAGGCTGGATATTTATAAAACCTGAAACGCTAGGCTCTAATTTATCTATTTTATTTTCAAGAAAAATCTTCTTTGGGCGAAAATTCCTGGTAGATTTTTCTTGATCCTGAGACTGATAGGCCGAAGGGCCTTCAGCAATATAACTTCCCACACTTTCCAGAATATCCCCAAGAAATGCTATTGAAGTATTGTGTTCTAATATATGACTCGTTGGCAATACAGGCTTAATTGAAAATATAAACACAAAGTGCCATAAGGCGGAAATGAGAATGGCGATATTTAGAATACGATCTTTGAATAATATCATATTATATTGCATGCTATCGCTGAACTACGCAGAACATAACCCCATACCATTCGCTTCGCTCAGATACGGGGCAGGCGCGGAAAAACGCGGAAATTGTAGGGACAGAACATTGTTCTGTCCCCACTTCAGCGTAGTTCTGCGTCCCGCCAAAGAAACAGTGGCGGGCTTCCGCGTAGTTCCGCGATCATCTTACCTCCTGATTCGTAGCTATATTAACCTGTTTTATGCCAAGGTCCCTGCAAAAATCCCATATATTGACTACTTTGCTTAGAGTTACATCCCTGTCCGCTTTTATTAATATAGGTTCTGCATTAGAGGCCTTTTCAAGTTTACTCTTAAGCTCCACTAAAGTCACAGGCGTTTCGTTTAGATAAAATCTGTTATCAGAAGTAACAGTAATTACAATTGTATTCTCTTGCACAACTTCACTTGTCACTGCCTTTGGAAGGCTTATTTTAATACCTGACTGGGACATAAAATTTGAGGTTAACAGAAAAAATATTAAAAGTAGATATACACAATTTATTAGAGGCACCATATCTATTACGCATGTCTCTAGTTGTAGATTCTGTTTAAACTTCATGATAAATCCTCACAAATTAATACCCTTCTATCCGCTGCGACAATATGTTTATAAGTTCTGTTGCGGCATGTTCCATCTCAAGCACAAAATCCTGGACCCTCGCAATTAGATAATGATAAGCCACTATCACAGGTATCGCTACAATAAGGCCTGAGGCTGTAGTTAAAAGCGCTTGCCATACGCCGCCTGCCAAATCCCCTGCGCTCACAGGATTAAGCGCAATTGTTTTTACCTGAATTACCTGAAAAGCCTTTATCATTCCAACAACAGTCCCCAATAGCCCTAGAAGAGGAGAAATATGCGCTATGGTGGCTAAAATTTTTATATACCTTTCAAGCTTTGGGACCTCATAATGGCCTGCGTCTTCTATTGCTTCTCTTATCTCCTGTCTGGGCCTGTCGTACTTTAAGAGCCCTGCTTTAACTATACGCGCGATAGGGCCCTCAGTATCCTCGCATATCTTCACGCTTTCTGCAATCTTATTGCGCTTTAAAGCAGCCTCTATATTATGCATAAAAACCGCTGTATCTATCCTAATCTTACGAAGATAATAAAGTCTTTCCAGGATTATGCCAAAAGCTATAATAGAACATAAAATAATCGGATACATCACAGGCCCGCCTTTTTGGATAAATTCAAACATCATATTCTCCCATGTTAAGCAACCTCTATTGGAACCTATTTATTCTCTTCTAAAACTCTTAGCCTCTCTTTAGCAAGCGCTGCTTCTTTTGTATCCATCTCTGCTATCTTTTTATAAAGCTTTACTGCTTCATCAATTTTATTCTGTTTTTCCAGCAGCCTAGCGCATAAAAGAGTCGCATTTGCGACTATTTCAGTAGAGTCAGGATATATATATCCTACTTTCATATATTCCGTAATCGCGCTCTCTGTATCCCCTGATTCCTCATAAAGCTCGCCTATTGCAAGCTGCACACTGGCATTAAAATCTCCCCGCCTGGAATCCAGGGATTCTTTATAATAACTGATGGCATCTTCAATCTTTCCTTCTTTTTTCATGATATCCCCAAGATACTTGGAGGCCACTTTTACAAAAGCGGTATTCTTATATTCTGTTATAAGTTTCAAGAGCCTGTCTTTTGCCTCGCCAGAGGCATCCTTTTTTATAAGGATATCTATTATCTTGAGTTCAACAGTAGGTATAAGATCGCTATTGGGATAGCTTGTTTTAAAGTCTTCGAGGGCGCTCATACTTTTGTCCAGTTCGCCTTTTTCATAAAAGATTATGGCAATCCTGTATGCGGCGTCATCCGTAAGGCTAGCCTCCGGATATATTTTAATCAAGCTGCTAAAATATTTTTCTGCTTTAGTAAAATCTTTTCTGTTTGCATAATATTCCCCTAACCAGAACCTCACATCCCCTGCCAGTTCATCTTCAGGATAGCTGGTTATATATTCTTCAAACTGGTTTAAGGCCTTTTTATTATCTCCCATTTTATAATAACACCACCCTATTTCATACAATGAGCGGCGGCTGAGCTGGGTTTCAGGCTGCCTGGAAGCTATGTTCTGGAATGTGTCCAAGGCTTGCTTATAATCAGAAGTATTATAAAAAGCGCTTCCCAACTGAAACTCAGCGTCACCCTTGTATTTTGTATCTTTAAATTTTTCAAGAAATACCTTAAATTCCTGAGCTGCTTCCTGAAAAGACCCTTTTTTGAAATATGAAGAGGCGAGCCCGTAGCTGGCATCTTCTATATATTGAGACTCGGGATAATTTTTCAATAAACTCCTGAAAGCAAGAATCGCGCCTTCATATCTTTCTAATTTAAACTGTATCCTGCCTATCTGATACTGGGCATAATCCACATAACCGAATACCGCGTCAGGATTCACATTGGCTTCTTTTAAAACCATGTCATAAGCCTCTGATGCCTTGTCTAATTGATTCAGCTGGAAATACGCATCACCCAGCCTGCAATACGAGGTTATGCGGTAAATATCTTCGTCGGTACTTTTTATTACTTTGCTAAATTCTTCTATCGCATCATCATATCTGGCTGTCTTAAAATAAAGCCAGCCAAGATTATATCTCATGTCATCCGTATAACTAGAGGATGGAAATTTCTTTATGCCATCCCTAAGAAGGCCTATGCCATCCTCATATAAACCGAGTTTGTAAAGCGCCTCTGATTTGTCAAGATATGCTTTTATTATCAGGCTGCTCTTAGGAAATTTTTCTATAATTTCGGTAAAACATTTCAGGGCCTCGTCAAATTTATTCATCTTCATGAACGCCTGGGCCTTGCCTCCCAATATAGCATCCATAAGGCCATCGTCTTTCTTAATATCTTCAAGGCGGCTGAATTCCTTGACAGCGTCTTCATACTGCTCTAATTTCATATAACTCCACGCAGTATCGTATGCAGCGTAAAAATCTATATTTGAATCTGGGGCCATTTCAAGCGATTTTTTAAATGAGGTTAAGGCATCTTTATAATTATCCTGATAATAGTAATCTTCTCCTATATAAAAATATGCAAGCTTGGCTTTTTTAACATCTTTAGCTCCATGGATAAACATGGATAACTTCTCTATGGATTCATTATATTTCTTAAGCCTGTAAAACATCTCGCCTATCTTTAATTCGGAATCCTCTTTTAATTCGCTTGCGGGGTATTCATATACAAACGCAGAGAACTTACCAATAGACTCCTGGTATTTCTTCTCTTCATACAAAGACCATGCATATGCATATTTTACATAAGGCCTATAATTAGATTTTGGAAAGCCTGTTAAGATAGCATCATAAAGTTCCCTTGCTTTTTCGAAATCCCTGGTCTTGAAATATATCTCTGCTTTCCAGTACATTGCCTCGTCTTTGAAATCCAGGTTTGTTTCTGAATTTATAACAGCGTCTAATTCTTGCATGGCATCGCTGAATCTATTAAGATACACGCAGGACTCCCCTAACAAGAGCCGCGCCTCTAAGGCGCCAGAGTTTGCTGGTTCTCTAGATAAGAATTTTTCGAATGACTTGGCAGCTACTTCGTAGAAACCGTCCTGGAAGGATTTCTTCCCTAAGATAAAATCAGAGCTCTCTTCGGCATTTAAAGGCGTAGGGACAGAACATTGTTCTGTCCCTACTATTAATATAGCCGATATAATAATAAATATATATTCGATATTTCTCATCTCGAATATAAATATACCACTTATAAATGCGATATTCAAGAGAAAAATAAATTTTATACATTATTAAAACGATAATCTGGCAAAAACCTGAGTTGATAAAAGCGGGC
>MNVP01000021.1 GCA_001871815.1 Candidatus Omnitrophica bacterium CG1_02_40_15 | reverse complement strand
TTACGCGGCAGGGACGGCGCAAGGTTAGAGATGTCGCTATTATCAAGCTGTTTTAATATCTCAAGAATAATAAGTATCTTTGGTGTCAGGGGATTCATCCAGCAAATAAGGGAATCCCTTTTGCCTTTACAAAAAGAGAGCTATTTTAACAACTAAAAGGCTATAAAGTATATTTTTTGTCAAAGAACGACTTTTAAACCAATATTCTGACACAGTCTGATTGTCAGAAGTGTCAACTTGCCAATCCTTTCTCTGCTATTTCAATTGCCTTAATCATTGCTTTTGCTTTATTCACTGTCTCCTGATATTCCCTGGACGGGATAGAATCAGCTACGATACCTCCGCCTGCCTGTATAAAAGCGTCTCTTCCTTTAACAAGCATGGTCCTTATGGTTATACAGGTGTCCATATTCCCAGAAAAACTAAAATATCCTACTGCTCCTGCGTAATAACTTCTTTTTGTATTCTCAAGTTCGTCTATTATCTCCATAGCCCTTACCTTGGGAGCGCCTGATACAGTGCCTGCTGGAAAACACGCCCTTAAGACATCAAATGCATTCTTATTTTTATCAAGAATGCCCCTGCAATTACTCACAATATGCATGACATGAGAATACCTCTCTATAAACATAAAATCTGTTACATGGACACTGCCTGGCTTACAAACCCTTCCTATGTCATTCCTGCCTAAGTCCACCAGCATAATATGCTCTGCTTTTTCCTTTATATCATCTAAAAGCTCTTTTCCTAATTTAATATCCTCGGCTTCATTTCTGCCTCTCGGCCTTGTGCCTGCTATAGGCCTGGTCTCAACTATTCCGTTTTCGCACCTAACCAAAAGCTCCGGAGACGAGCCTACAATCTTTAGATCATTAAAATTCAGATAATACATATAAGGCGATGGATTTAAAGACCTGAGCGAGCGGTAAACATCAAAGGGCTCGCAGCCGAGCTTTGTGTGGAACCTCTGCGACGGCACAACCTGTATTATGTCGCCTGCTCTTATATGCTCTTTTGCCTTCCTGACCATATCTTCAAATTCTATCTTGGTGAAATTCGATTCAATTTTATGTTTTTTGCTTTTAATTTTCTTGTCCCGAGCGAAGTCGAGGGATATTTTTTTCTTTTTCTCTGGAGCGTTTAGTTTCTTTATAATTTCTTCTATCTTTTTTATTGTCTTCTCGTATATTCCTCCGCTATACGCTATCCGCTGTCCGCTATCCGCTAAATATGCGTTTACCACTATCTTGACCTTGTGCGTTGAATGATCAAATATCACTAGGCTGTCCGCCATCATAAATATAGAATCAGGAACCTGTAAATCATCAGGATTTTTATCAGGCAGGCCCTCAAAAAATCTCACTATATCATACCCCATATAGCCTACCATTCCGCCGGAAAACCTTGGAAGGCCTTTAACATCAGCCGCTTTAAAATCACTCATTATCTTTTCAATTTCTTTCAATGGCTCATCTGTAAGATATGTTTTAATTTTTCCGCCGTTATTTATCTCCATTGAATTCGCCTTGCTCTTTAATATAATAGAGGGCTCTATGCCTATAAATGAAAACCTCGCTATCTTTTCCTGGCCTTCAACAGACTCCAATAAATATGAATACCCCTTGCCTATTTTCTGAAAGACAGAAACAGGAGTTAATGTATCTGCCAGAATTTCTTTATAGACAGGAATTACGTTTGCCTTTTTAGCCAGCTTTATGAATTCTTGTTTGGATGGATAATACATAATATTTCTCGGGCGGCATAGTATGCCGCCCCTACATTATTTGTAGGGGCCGATTATTAATCGGCCCTTCTATAAAAACAACTCCTATTCCCCGTATGACACGCAACACCGTCTCCTAATTGCCTTACTTTTATAAGAAGAGTATCCATGTCGCAATCATAATAAATCGCTTTCACAACCTGGAAATTCCCTGAAGTCTCTCCTTTTAACCAGTATTTTTGCCTGGATCTCGACCAGAAACATGTCTTTTTAACTTTCAATGTCTTCTTGAGAGAGTTTTTATTCATATAAGCCATCATCAAAACTTCTCTGGTTTTATAATCCTGGATTATGGCCGGTATCAACCCATCTTTATTAAACTTCAAATTAGAAGTTTTAAATTTTTGTTTTTGCATTATATACACCTTTCTAAACCGTTTTGTCATTGCGAGGCATTGACGCTTTATGTCAATGCCGAAGCAATCTTATAAAGATTGCTTCGCTTCGTCCCGCCCTTTCTTTAGAAAGGGCGGGGCTTCGCTCGCAATGACAAGTAGTTTTTATATTCTCACTTTTACTCCTTTACCTTTTAAATACTTTTTCACCTCTTTAATTGAATATTCCTTGTAATGAAAAATAGAAGCTGCCAAAGCTGCGTCTGCCTTGCCTTTTGTAAACGCTTCGTATATGTGCTCCAAGTTTCCTGCGCCGCCTGAAGCTATTATAGGGATGTTTAAGCTTTCTGAAAATTTCCTTGTAAGCTCTATATCATAGCCGTTTTTTGTCCCATCCATATCCATGCTTGTAAGAAGAATCTCGCCAGCTCCCATTTTTTGCACATCTTTGCCCCATTTAATAGCATCGATACCCGTGGGAGCCCTGCCGCCATGTACATAAACTTCCCATCTAACTGCTGTAGGGGACGGTCGCGACCGTCCCCTACTTCTCTTAGCGTCTATTGCAATCACAATGCACTGACTGCCGAATTTTTCGCTGGCTTTTTTTACAAGCTCGACATCTTCTACAGCAGCTGTATTTATAGAGACTTTATCAGCTCCTGCTTTCAATAACTGCCTTATGTCTTCCAAATTTCTTATGCCGCCGCCTACGGTTAAAGGCATAAAAACAGTCTCTGCAGTCTTTCTTACAACATCCAGCATTATATTTCTTTTTTCAAAACTGGCTGTAATGTCTAAAAAAACAATCTCATCCGCTTTTTCTCTGTCATAAAACTGGGCGGCCTCAACAGGATCTCCTGCGTCTCTGAGATTTAGAAATTTTACCCCTTTGACAACCCTGCCGTCTTTTACATCTAAACATGGAATTATGCGTTTAGTTAACATATTAATACCGCGGAACTACGCAGAAGCAGTTGCTCGCTACGCTCGCAACTGACGCAGAAATACGCGGAAATTAAACGTCAGTTTCCGCGTTTTTCCGCGCGTGCCCAGTACCCTTGTGGTACTGGGTCTGCTCCGAGTCAAACGAGGAGCAGCTTCCGCGTGGTTCCGCGATTTCTATTGCTTCCTTTAAATCAATCTTGCCTTCATACAGCGCTTTCCCAATAATAACGCCTTCTAAATTCTTATTTTTAATCTCTCTTAATTTTTTTATATCTTCCAGAGAAGAAATGCCGCCAGAGGCTATAACAGAGATATTTACAGTATTAAGAATTTGTTTCAATCTCCCTATTTTCGGGCCTTTCAATGTTCCATCCACGCTTATATCAGTCACCACTATAGTCTTAACTCCCATTTTTTGCATCTCCTGAACAATAAACATTGGGCTCAAGCCTGTTGTTTCCTGCCATCCTTTTTTCACAACCTTATTTCCAGAAAAATCCACGCCCACCGCTATCTTTTCTCTAAATTCGCTGATTAATTCTTCTAAATATCTTGGATCTTCAAAAGCCCTGGTGCCTAATACCACACGTCTTGCGCCGCTATTTAAAAAATACTCTATATCGCTTTTATCCCTGATGCCCCCTCCTGCTTCGCATGGCGTTTTTATATTTTTTATAACCTTGATTATCATATCTTGGTTTTTCATCTTTCCTTCTCTTGCGCCATCTAAGTCAACTATATGCAAAAGCTTCGCGCCTTTCTCTTCCCACTTACGGGCTATTTGAACAGGATCATCTGAATAAACCTTCTCCTTGTTAAAATCGCCTTTCTCTAGCCTTACAACCTTGCCGCCAATAATATCTATAGCTGGAATAATTAACATATCATCTTCTCGACTCTGCTCGCATAGATAACCGTTATGACCGCTCGAAGAATATTTGTAGCACCAACTCATTTAATATTGTTCGAGCGGATATTGCAACTATGCATGTAAGCTCAGTCGAGAACCTATAACTTTACAAAGTTCTCTATAATTTTTAACCCCACAGACTGGCTTTTTTCAGGATGAAATTGAAATCCATATACATTGCCTTTACGCACGCCTGAAGTAAAGTTTCCTCCATAATCTGTCTCGCATAAAATCACATCTTTATCTTTCGGCGCAGCATAATACGAATGCACAAAATACATATAACTCCCGTCTTCCACCCTATCCAATATTGTCGTTCGTCGTTCGTCGTTCGTCGTTCGTATCTTATTCCACCCCATATGCGGTATCTTTAATCCGTATCTTTCCTTAAACCTTCTAACCTTGCCTTCTATAATATCCAAGCCTTTTACTCTGCCGCCTTCTTCACTTTCTGAAAATAAAAGCTGCATCCCCAGGCATATACCTAAAAAAGGCTTGCCTTTTTTTATTGAGTCTTTAATCGGCCCTATTAAATCTCTTTTTTTTAATTCATCCATTGCGACCTTAAAAGCTCCTACGCCCGGTAGGATTACTTTATCAGCCTTAAGAATATCTTTTGCAGACGAACTCACAATAACATTTGAACAGAATTTCTCAAACGCCTTCTGAACACTCCTCAAATTTCCCATTCCGTAATCGATTATGGTAATCATTTCAACTTCTCAACTTTGCCTGCATGATTAGGTTACACGACCGCTCAAAGAATATTAGTGTTCGAGCGGACATTGCAACTATGCATGTAAGCCCAGTCGAGAACCTATAACATGCCTTTCGTCGAAGGCACTCCCTTTGCCCTTTTATCTATCTGCGTTGCCTCATCAAAGCTGCGGCCCATTGCTTTAAAAATAGCCTCTATCAAATGATGCAAGTCCTTGTCAAACGCAAGAATCTCTATGTGCATGTTAATACCTGCGTTCACGACAAATGCCTGCGTAAACTGCTCCATGTTTACGAAAGAATATTTTACGCTATCCCCTATTGCCAGATTAGCCAATAGATTTTCTATATCGCGCTTTGTCTTATAGTGTATATAAAGAGACGGCCTGTTACTTATATCACTAACCACTCTTACAAGGCAGCCATCCATGGGCACAAAGCTGTCCCCGAATCTGGTTATGCCCTTTTTATTTCCCAACGCCTTTTTAAATGCGCTTCCAAGCGTAATGCCTATATCTTCATTAGTATGGTGAATATCTACATCCAAGTCGCCTTTCGCAATTATGCTTAAATCAAAAAAACCATGCTTTGCGAAAAGTGTAAGCATGTGATCCAGAAAACCTATGCCTGTTTTAATGTCAGATTTGCCCTTACCGTCAATCGCTATCTTTACAGTTATAGTTGTCTCTTTTGTTTTCCTTGCTATTTTCACCTCGCGTTTTTTCATGTTAAACCCCTCGTATTATTCTGTTAAGAATTTGTAGGGGGCGGCCACGGCCGTTCCCTACTTAAACCTTACTTTATACGATTCTAAATGTTTTTCCAAACCTTCTATCTTTGTCATATTTTCAATAGCGGCCTTTTCTTTTTCAAGCGCTTTTTTAGAATACGAGATAGTATGAATACTCTTTAAGAATGACCTTGCGCCAAGCCCTGAAAAAAATCTCGCAGTCCCGCCTGTAGGCAATATATGGCTCGGCCCTGCAACATAGTCGCCTATGCAGACAGGCGAATATGGCCCTGTAAATATCGCGCCTGCATTCTGTATTTTCTTCATTATCCTGTTAGGCCTTTTGATTAATATCTCAAGATGTTCCGGAGCTATTCTATTTATAACCTCTACTGCCTGGTCAATATTTCTTGTCAGGATTATATATCCTTTTATGTCTTCATCTTTCATTGTCTTCGCAAACTTCTTAGATGTTGTCACTAGCACTGCCAAGCCCTTAACATGTTCTGCCTGAGCCATTAGATCTTGCGCAACGTAAGATTTATCTGAAAAATGATTCGCAAGTATAACAACTTCGCTCGGCCCCGCCAGCATATCTATATCTACAAAGCCAAACACTTGCCTCTTTGCTTCGGTAACATATTCATTTCCCGGGCCTACTATCTTGTCCACCTTTGGTATAGTCTTTGTGCCAAACGCCAGGGCTGCTATTGCCTGAGCGCCCCCTATTTTACAAACATCATCTACTTTTAAAAGGTTAGCAACCGCCAATATATGAGGGTCCACATTGCCATATTTATTAGGAGGCGTGGCGAGGATTATCTTTTTAACCCCTGCCATCTTTGCAGGCACTACGCTCATGTAAACGCTTGAAACAAGAGGCACTGTGCCAGCCGGAACATATATCCCTACATTTTCAATAGGCCTGAATATTTCTCCAAGCTCTGCGCCGTCATCGTATTTTATCTTCCAGGACTTCGGCAATTCTTTTTTATAATATCTCTGTATATTCTCAATAATATTTTTAAGGCTTGTAATAAAAGCCGTATCTATGTTCTGAAAAGAGCTGTTTATCTCATTTACACTGACTTTTAAATCTTTGGAGGTAAATTTTACTTTATCAAAACGTTTTGTGTATTTTAAAACAGCTTTGTCTCCTTCGTTCCTGACATCATCTATGATCCTCCTGACCTTTTCTTCAATGTGCCTTTTATTTGTATAATAACGTTCGAAAAGTTTCTGCATTTCCTTGGATGATAATTTTAAAATTTTCATATATACCCCTTTATAATCTCTTCTGCCTTTTTTAATATGCCCTGAATCTTTGGGCCTGAACGGCTGCCTGCCTGAGCAAAATCCTTGCGGCCTCCGCCTTTTATCCCAAAATCAGCTCCTATATCATTTAAAATCTTGACTGCATCGAATTTTCCTGCCTGAAGCGATTTACCAACCCCGGTTATCAAAGCAATCTTTCCGTCTTTCTCGCTTACAAGTATAAATATCCCATTCATAAGCCTATCTTTCACTAAATCAGCATTTTTTCTCAAAAAAGAAGGATCTGCGTCCTTAATCTCTCTTATAATTACATCGATGCCTTTTATTTTCTTTATAGACCCCAATGCCTCATCTACATTATTGCTAGCGTTTTTATTGATAAATATTTTAAGGGTTTTCTCTGCCTGTTTTAATTTATCTGTAAGCCTTTCTATTTCCTTTGTTATATCCTCTGGCCTCACATTCAATTCTTTCGCAACCTCTTTTATCAAACCCTCTTCCTGTTTTATTTTTTCATAAGCAAATTTACTTGTGATTGCTTCAATCCTTCTCACCCCGCTCGCAATAGAAGATTCTGAAATAATCTTAAAGATACCTATCTCTCCTGTCCTTGTTACATGAGTCCCGCCGCAGAGCTCTCTAGAATAATCGCCTACAGACACCATCCTGACCACATCTCCGTATTTTTCTCCGAAAAGAGCAATCACATCAATTTTTTTTGCCTCTTCCAAACTTAAATTATCTATCTTTACAACATTATCCTTTCTTATGTTTTCATTTACAATGTCTTCAATCCTGGAAAGTTCTTCGTCTGTAACTTGCTTGAAATGCGTAAAATCAAAACGCAGCCTTTCTGGAGCCACCATAGACCCTGCCTGCTTCACGTGCAGGCCCAGGGCCTTCCTTAAAGCATTATGTAAAAGGTGCGTGGCAGTGTGATTTTTTCTTATGTTTAGCCTGCGCTCGATATCAACTCTCGCTGTAACCCTGTCCCCTGCTTTTAGAATGCCGCCTTTAATTTCAATTTCATGCTGAGTCCTGCCTGCCACATCAATGGCGTTTATAACACTGGCTATTATCTTCCCGTCTTTCAAAAGCTCTCCCCTGTCTCCTGCCTGTCCGCCCTTTTCGCCGTAGAAATTCGTCTCTTTTAAAAAAATACTTCCTTTTTCTTTCTCTTCTATTTCGTTTTTTAAATTTCCATCTGAAACTATCTGAAGCACATGGGTCTCTATTTCTTCCTTATCTTCTATAAAAGGAGAAATATCCGGCAATTTTATATTAATATTTCCCTTAACGTTAAATATATTACCTGCGATTTTACTGCCCTGTTTTGATGCGGAGCGCTGATTTTCCATAAGGGCCTCGAAACCTTTAATATCCACTTTTATATTTTCACCTTCCGCAATCTCCTGGGTTAATTCCCACGGAAACCCATAGGTGTCATACAACCTGAATACATGCTCTCCAGATAAAATACCTGAGCTTTTGGATTCTACTAACATTACTTTTAATCTCTCAGTCCCTTCATCTATTGTATTTTTAAATCTTTTCTCCTCTTCCATCACTATCTGGCTTATATTTTCCCTATGTTCTACAAGTTCAGGGTAAGGCTTTTTCATAACATGGCTAACTACAGGGACTACTTTGTATAAAAAAGGCTTGTCAAGGCTTATCCCTCGCCCATACCAGAATGCCTTTCTTATAAGTTTTCTTATTACATAACCTCTTTCCTCATTTGAAGGCAAAACCCCATCTGATATTGCAAACACAACAGCCCTTATATGGTCAGCTATCGCATTTACCTTTTGCCCCTCACCCTCCCCTCTCCCCTCAGGGGAGAGGGTCAGGGTGAGGGGTATATCTGCTATTTCTTTTATTGCATCTATTATAGGTACAAACGAATCTATTTCAAAATTCGTCTTTTTACCCTGCAATACCCTTGCAATCCTTTCCAAACCCATGCCAGTATCTATATTTTTATTAGGCAAAGGTTCTAATTTGCCTCCGTCTCTTCTATCAAACTGCGTAAAAACAAGATTCCATACCTCTGCCCCGTCAGGTCCGCCAAAAAATATCTCAGAACACGGCCCGCACGGCCCATTCGGGCCTGCGGCCGGCGCATTAGACGGCCAGAAATTATCCTTTTCCGCTAATTTTAAAATCTTTTCTTCCGGGATTTTTACTGCGCCCCTCCATATTTCATACGCCTCTCTGTCATCTTTATAAACAGAAATCCATAGATCTTTTTCTTTAAGATCAAGCTCTTTTGTAAGAAATTCCCACGCCCAAGAAATAGCATCTTTTTTAAAATAATCCCCGAATGAAAAATTCCCGAGCATTTCAAAAAATGTGTGATGGCCTGCAGTTCTCCCTACATTTTCCAAATCTCCCGTCCTAAGGCATTTCTGGCATGTAGCAGCCCTTTTAGGGCCTTTAACCCTGCCCAAAAATTCTTCCTTAAACTGGTTCATGCCAGCGCCTGTAAACAGAAGCGACGGGTCATTGCGAGGGACAAGCGAATCGCTAGGATAAATCCTGTGGCCCCTTTCTTCAAAAAACCTCAAAAATCTTTCCCGTATCTCATTTGTTTTCAACTTTTTACCTCTGCTTTATCTTCTCGGCTCTGCTACCATGATTAGCTCTTGCGGCCGCTCGAAGAATAACGGAGTAGCGAATCGTAGCTCTGTGTAATATTGTTCGAGCGAACGTTGCGGCTTCAGATGTAAGCCCAGTCAAGAACCATTTAATTATTTTTCCTTCAACACAACGTATCCTCGATACGTCCCAATCAGCGCATCGCCAGAAACTTTATCTACAACTAGCGAATAATCCTTTATATTTTTAACAGAAGTCCTGTTTATTTCATAAATCACATCCCCTGGCCTTATGCCTGAGCGTTCAGATGGGCTCCCAGGCTCTATAGATAAAACAATCACGCCGCTCTCTGCGCTGATCTTAAAATGCTGAGCTATCTCAGCAGTAATATCAGTTACCTCCAACCCTCTCCATGACTTAGCAGATTTTTTAGTAACCTGCGGCTCTGTCTTTTTTTGCGCAACCATAGCCGCATCTTCAGGCCTTTTTCCTATCTCTACGATAACGGAATAAAGTTTCGAATCCCTTGTTACGCCCAATGTAACTTTATCCCCTACACTCTTTTTCAAAAGCGCTATTATAAGGCTCTCTGTATTCTTGATAATATCATTATCTAGAGAAATAATTATATCGCCTGGCCTTAGCCCGGCTTTCTCAGCAGGGCTTGTCTCCACTATCTTAGAAACAAGAACTCCTGTCTTATCGCTCAATCCGAAATAGCTAGCCAGATTAACATCCATATCCTGTATAATCACCCCAAGCCATCCATATAAAACCTTTTTGCCCTGCATCAGGTCATTTATTATTTTCTTAGCTGCGTTTATCGGGATTGCAAATCCTATGCCCTCTGACCCGCCGCTCAAAGTGAATATAGCGACATTGATGCCTATTACCTCTCCGTAAATATTAACCAGAGGCCCGCCGCTATTCCCTGGATTTATCGCGGCATCTGTCTGTATAAGGTCAGAATACTCCCTTGTCCTTTTATCTGTCATTGGAAGGCTTCTATGAAGAGCGCTTATGACCCCAACGGTAATCGTAGGCTCTGGATTCTTTACTGCAAAAGCAAAAGGATTTCCAATTGCTATTGCCCAGTTTCCTATCTGAATATCATCTGAGTTGCCAAGTTTTGCAAACGATAACTCTCCTTTTGGTTCAATCTTAATAACAGCCATGTCAGAATATGCATCAGAACCTGTTAAGCTGGCCTCAAACTCTCTGGCGTCAGGCAAAGTAACAGTAATCTTATCTGCTCCATGAATTACATGTTCATTGGTAATTATATAGCCTTCTTTATTAATAATAAAACCTGATCCAAGGCCTATTCTTTTGAATTCCCTCTGAGGGCCTTCTACGAAAAAATCATTGAAGAAGTCATTGGAGAATTGGTCTTCAAATTGCGCAAAAGGGTAATATCTTGTCTGATAACGCTCTGTGTGCTCAGTGCTTATGCTGACAACTGCCTGGCCAACATCCTTGGAAACCTTTACAAACGCATCCTGGAGGCTCAATGCCTCTTTTGGCGGCTCGGCGTATAAATCATATACCAATGAAATTGATAAGAACGCTGTTAAGATAAAAATAACGGATTTTCTCATTAATACAACCTCCTGATAATAACGTAATTGCGAGAAGCCAAAGAAATTCCTCGCCTGTCATTGCGAGGCCGCTTTAAGCGGCCGAAGCAATCTAAATAACAAGCTCGGAACAGGCTCCGCAATCTATATAGAGATTGCTTCGGGCTTCGCCCTCGCAATGACATATTTTAATTCTTCTTATCTTCAGCTGCTTTTTTCGCTATTGCCTCTTTAATTTTCTTCTCTATTTCACTACAGACTTTTGCATTATTTTTAAGATACTCTCTGGCAGATTCCATGCCCTGGCCCAATTTCTCTGTTCCAAAGATTATAGACGAGCCTGACTTAGTCAAGACTTCTGACTCTATGCCAAGTTCTATTATGCTGCCTTCCCTTGAAATGCCTTCCCCGTGTATTATTTCAAATTCTGCATTCCTGAAAGGCGGGGCAACCTTATTTTTTACAACCTTTGCCCTGACTCTATTGCCGATGACCTTATCGCCTGTCTTTATTGCTCCTATGTTTCTCATATCTATCCTCACAGAAGAATAAAATTTCAAAGCCCTTCCGCCTGTAGTTGTCTCAGGATTTCCAAACATAACTCCTATTTTCTCTCTTATCTGATTAATGAAAATAACGCAGGTGTGGGTCTTTGCAATAATAGCTGTGAGTTTTCTCAATGCCTGGGACATAAGCCTTGCCTGTAACCCTATATGCCTGTCTCCCATTTGTCCTTCTATTTCTGCCTGCGGCACAAGCGCTGCAACAGAATCTATTACTATCAGGTCAACTGCGTTACTCCTCACAAGCATCTCCACTATATCAAGCGCCTGCTCGCCTGAATCAGGCTGGGATATCAAAAGATCATCAAGGTTCACTTTCAGTTTCCTTGCGTAAGCCGGGTCCAATGCATGCTCAGCGTCTATAAAAGCAGCAACGCCTCCTGCTTTTTGAGCCTGCGAGATTATGGTCAAGGTAAGAGTTGTTTTTCCGCCTGCCTCAGGCCCAAATATCTCTACAACCCTTCCTCTTGGCACCCCGCCTACTCCCAATGCCAGGTCTAAAGACAACGCGCCTGTAGGAATAACATCCACATCAAACTTGGTTTCCTGGCCTAATCGCATAATAGACCCCTTGCCAAACTGTTTTTCTATCTGCGAAACAGCCGAATCAATAGCCTTTTCTTTATCATCAGACTTTGCCGCCACTACCTTTTTTTCTTCTTTCTTAACCATATTTTCCTCCTCAAATTTTGTGAAACAAAATTTGATCCCGAGTCGCCATTGCACCTGCAAATATGCGGCGAGGGATTTGATTGTTTAAGAATTAATTATACATTCACTACACCCCAAAGTAAAGCATAAATTATTCTCACCTCCTTCAATGAGCCCCTACCGTTTTGATTCGCTTTGCGAATGCAAAACGAATCAGTAGGGGCGAATTAATCCCCCCTTCTTTCATTCTGAAAGAATGAAAGGGGGATAAGATATGTAGGGGGCACGGCATGCTGTGCCCCCTACATATCAGACACACGAAAAGGCGGTTTTCTTTCAAGAAAATTGAAAATTTTCTTGATCCTGACCCGCCATTGTTTCTGTGGCGGGGAAAGATCTTAAAAAATCTTGCTTATATATTATGGATTGCTTATAATAAGTCCTATGGAAATCAGCGCTCAAGTAATCTCGATAGGCAATGAAATAATGCTAGGCCATATTGCAAATACAAACGCCCAGTTTGTTTCAAATAAACTCGCCTCTATAGGTATAAAAACTTCCAAACATCTGGATATACCTGACAATCCTGAAGCTATTATCTCTTCTATAAGAAAAGCCCTTAGTGAATCAGAGATAGTGATTACAAGCGGCGGGCTCGGCCCTACTGTTGATGACATAACGCTTGAATGTATCCAGAAGGCATTAAATAAAAAACTAATCTTTAATAAAAAAATCTCTGAGCGCATAAAAGCTCACTTTAAGAGACGTAAAATAAAAATGCCAGCTAATAACCTGCGCCAGGCATTATTACCTGAAGGCTCCATGCCAATTAATAACAACATCGGCACAGCCCCAGGCCTAATTATCCCCCTCACCACCATCCTCTCTCCCATTTCAAAGAAATGGGAGAGGGCCAGGGTGAGGGTGTTACTGGCTTTTCCTGGCGTCCCATTCGAACTCTATCCAATGCTAGAAAACACTGCCATTCCATATTTGAAAAAACACTTTCAAACAGATAAAATTATAAAATCCAGGGTTATAAAAATAACAGGCCTCGCTGAATCAAGAGTAAATGAAATAATAGAAGACATTTTAAAGATAGGCGGGAATGTCCAGATGGGAATCTATCCGCATCCTGAGGAAATACATGTAAAAATCACTGTAACTGAAAAAAATGAAATTGCCGCTGACTTAATAATAAATAAAATCCAGAAAAAGATTGAGTCGCGCCTTAAAAATTATATCTTTGGCTATGACAACGACAAGCTTGAAGAGATCGTTGGAAAATGTCTTCTAAGGGCTAAAAAAACATTAGCTGTAGCTGAATCCTGCACAGGCGGTCTTCTGGCAAATAGAATAACAGATGTGCCAAATAGCTCTAAATATTTTAAGCTCGGCCTTGTAACTTATAGCAATGAGGCTAAAAATAAACTTTTGGCCGTACCTATGGGGCTTATAAAAAAATACGGCTCTGTTTCAAAACAGGTTGCCGCATTAATGGCAAAAAATGTAAGGGATCTGGCTAGTACAGATTATGGAATAGGAATCAGCGGCATTGCAGGGCCTGGAGGCGCGACAAACAAAAAACCAACAGGGTTTGTCTATATAGCCCTATCAACCAAAGCAAAAACTATTTGTAAAGAATTTCGCTTTATCGGTACTCGGAATCTCATAAAATACAAATCCACCCAAGCCGCATTAAACCTGATAAGAAAAACATTGCTATAGTTCTCGACTGGGCGCATATGTACGGTCAGGGCGTCCGCTCGAACAGTATTGCAAATATTCTTCGAGCGGTCGCGAGAGTATATTGCGGGATCAGAGTCGAGAAGTAAGAAATATGCCTTCTATCCGCGCTTTTATCGCTGTTGAAATTGACCATCAAGCAAAACAAAAAATCTCTGAGCTCATCTTACAGCTCAAAAAATCCAATGCTGATGTTAAATGGGTAACCGAGGACCAGATGCATTTCACGTTAAAGTTCCTTGGGAATATAGACAAAGATAAGGTTCGGGGAATTTCTGACTCAATATCCAGTGTCTCAGATAATTTCAATTCTTTTAAAATCGCATTTTCCAGGATAGGCGCTTTCCCAAGTTTGAATCATCCGGCCGTTATATGGCTCGGCATTGATAAAGGCGCAGAATCTTTGAAAATGCTGAATGAGAAAATAGAGGCTGCTTTAGAAAAATCAGGTTTTGAGCGGGAGAGCCGCGAATTCAAGCCCCATCTCACGCTAGGCAGAGTCAGGTCGGATAAAAATATGTTGGGCCTCACAAAACTGCTTAAGGAAACAGCTTTTTGCTTAAGGAATGATGTACAAATCAACAAACTTACGCTCTTTCAGAGCAACCTTAGTCCAAAAGGCGCTACCTATTCCATTCTCTTACAAAAATACCTACAGAACATTTAATGGCGCAACAGGTTAAATATATATATAACCTGAAGAATCATATTGGCGTATACGCCTGCTATAATGTCGTCTAACATGATCCCAGTGCTGCCTTTTAATTTTTCAAGGCTATTGATAGGCTTTGGCTTTACTATATCAAAAAATCTGAATAGTAAAAATCCTGTAACTACATAGCCCATAGTAGGAGGTAAACGGTATAGGCTTATAAGCATGCCGGCGAATTCATCAATTACTATCTCTTCAGGGTCTTTTTCTCCAAAAACTTTCTCTACCCTGCCAGCTGTCATAAACCCAAGTATAACTACTATTAAGATAACTGCGGCCATTATTAATGCGTCATGGCATATAAAATAATATAAAACAAGCGACGCAAGGCTCCCAAGCGTCCCAGGCGCAACAGGCAAATATCCTATATAAAAAACACTCGCTATTATCTTACATAAACGATTTTTCATTTATCCCACATAAAGATATCTTTGTTTCTGGCCATATAAGAAATGCCTGAAGTCAAAGTCATGCCAACTGTTATAAGCATCAATACATACACGGCTATTTTAAAATCTTCCATATACCTGAAGCTAAATCCTAAATCTCTGATTATTAAAAATATAAGTATCGATACAACGGCCACCATCTGGGAAACTGTTTTATGTTTCCCCCCCATCTCTGCGCTAAGAACCTTTTTTTGCGAAAGCGCAAGAATCCTTATACCTGTAATCACTAGCTCTCTTGCTATGATGACCATCACCATCCACGCTGGTATTATCTCCATCTCTACAAAAGCCAGGAACGCTCCCAAAATAAGTATCTTATCCGCAATAGGGTCCATTAATTTGCCAAAAGCAGTGATAGTGCCTCTTTTTCTGGCAATATAACCGTCATAATAATCAGTAAGGCAGGCTACTAGAAAAATAGCCATTGCCATAAATTTGGCGCCTGGGCCTTTTATAAAAAGGAATAATATAAAAATACTAGTCAAAATTATTCTGGAAATTGTAAGTTTATTAGGTAGATTCATACGTTTAAATTAAAAGATTGCTTCGTCGTCCGCCATTGCTTTTGTGGCGGCCGAAGCAATCTCCTATTAAATCATATTCAAATGTATCAGTTATCTTAACATCATAAAAATTCCCTATCTTTAAATTTTTGCCTTTTACCCCGCCTTTCCTTATATTAGTCTGCGCCGTTGAAGGAAGGGCGGGGTTAACATATACCAACCCGTCTATATCAGGGGCATCGTATTCTGTCCTGGCTGTATAATAACCCTTGCCTTTTTCTTCCACTAGCATCTTTAATACCCTGCCTTTAAATCTTTCGTTTACCTTTTTTGATATGCCTTGCTGCGCTGACATTATGCGGTTAAATCTTCTCTGTTTTTCTTTTTCTGGAATCTGATTTTTATATCCATAGGCCTTAGTGCCCTCCTCCCTTGAATATTTAAAAACACCCAGCCTCTCAAATTTTGTTTCTTTGATAAAAGATGCTAGTTCTTTAAATTCCCTATCCCCTTCTCCTGGAAAACCAACTATAAATGAAGTTCTGATAGCCGCATCTGGGATCTCTTTTCTTATATACTCTATAAGAGCTATTATTTCCCTTTTATTTGTCCTCCTGGCCATCTGCTTTAATATTCTATCATTAATATGTTCCAGCGGCAAATCTATATACCTGCATATATTTTCATTATCCCTTATAGCCTCGATAACTTCTTTATCTAAATTCGCTGGATGTAAGTATAATAGCCTCACCCATACATCTTTTGAAATCTTAGCTAACTCCTTCAATAAATCTCCTAACCTCTTTTTTCTATACAAATCTACACCATATAAAGAAGTATCCTGGCCTATTAAGATAATTTCTTTTGCTCCATTTTTTACCAACCTAACTGCTTCTTTTTTTATAGATTCAATGGGCCTGCTTTTATAATTACCTTTCAAATAAGGTATGATGCAATATGTACACCTGTTAGCGCAGCCTTCTGAAATCTTGATATAGGCATAATGTTTTGGCGTAAGCAGGGGGCGATCATTGATCGCCCCTACACTGCCATTAAATTTCAAAACGCCTCTAAATTCATCTACTTCTTTTAATTCCCCGGTTAATTCTTTTCTATATCTTTCTGAAAGGCATCCAGCCACTATAATCTTTTTTATATTTCCGTCCTTTTTAGCGTCTATCGCCCTAAGTATATTGTCTACTGATTCTTTTTTAGCATCCTCTATAAAGGCGCATGTGTTCACGATTACAGTATCAGAATTTAATATACCCTCCTGAAACCTATAACCCTTTTTTATAAAACTAGACACAAGTTTTTCTGAATCTACAAGATTTCTCGGACAGCCTAAACTTATTATACTGACTGTTTTTGCCATAAAAAAACGGGGCATCCCCCGTAACTTTTGGCGCTTCAGTAGGGACAGCACAGCGTGCTGTCCCTACAAAATTAATTTTTTATCCCGTCTTTCGTAATTATAATTTCTTTTTTTTCGCCTTTTTTCCCGGAAAAGCTTGCGGGTTTTCCGTTTACATCTATCTTAATAACGCCTGAATTGCCTGCTTCCAATTTTATTTCCTTTTTTGCTTTCCACGTATCCGAGCTACCTTTTCTAAATGCTCCCGTAAACATAAGCTCTCCGTCGCCTGTTATCCGGAGCCATGTATTATCCGAAGCAGAAACTTCTATCTCGATTTCTTCTTTTTTATCTTTTACAGGCGCCTTAGAGCCTGAGTCGTACGAAACCAAAGGTTTCTGTTCAGGGCGTTGCCTGCCCCGTACCCTTGTGGTGCGGGGGTGGGTTGTTTGCTCCATACTCTTGCGATGCAGAAGCGCGCTTTTAACTATCTTGTTTTGCTTCTTTACAGATATATTTTTAATAAATTTAGTGACATGGCTAACAGCTGACGACAACACCCAGAACGCTAACACTCCTATAATTATAGCTATTATCTGGTTTTTATATCTAATTATATCTGAAAAACCTGACTGCGGCATTTCTTTTGTAGGCAAAGATTTTCGCTGTGCGGTTCCGGAAATAGCCTTTACTGCTGGCTTTAAAATCGTTTCTGGCGGCCGCGCAGATTTAGCAAGATATTCTTTTATGCCAGCCTCATCCAATGCCCCTAAAAAAGCAGCGTATGTTTTTACAAAGCTCTTTGCATAAAAAACTGATTTTATTTCATTCAGCCTGTCTTCTTCCAGGGTAGAAATTATATGTTTAGGTATGCGGCTTCTTTCGGATACTTCTTCTATGGAAAGATGCTTGGATTCCCTTGTTCTTTTTAATATCTTACCTAATGGCTCTGTCAGATGCATAGTCACTACTACTCTGTAGTTGGGGTATTTAAATTCTTCTGATCTTCTCTAATCTCTTCTTTTGCCTGATACTCATCTATCAATATCTCCCTGGGCTTGCTGCCTCTGAAAGGGCCTATTATACCCTCTTCTTCCATAGCATCCACAATCCTGGCAGCCCTTGTATAGCCAAGCCTTAATCTTCTCTGAAGCATTGAAACAGACGCCTGGCCTGTTTCCAGCACCATCTTCACCGCCTCATCAAAGAATTCATCCTTTTCGAAACCGCCTTTGGCTGATACGCTCTTTTTTTGCTGCTCAAGTATCTCGTTGTCATACGCAGGTTCCTGCTGAGCCTTTATAAAATTCACAACCTTTTCTATTTCAGGGTCTGTAAGATATGTACCCTGAGCCCTTATCGGTTTTGGCCTTCCAGGCTCCAAAAATAGCATATCTCCTTTTCCTAACAGTTTATCAGCGCCATTCATATCAAGGACTGTCCTGGAATCAACCTTTGACGCAACCTTAAATGAGATCCTGGCTGGAAAATTTGCCTTTATTACGCCTGTTACAACATCTACAGACGGCCTCTGGGTGGCGAGTATCATATGGATGCCAACTGCCCTTGAAAGCTGAGCAAGGCGCGTGATAGCGTTCTCAATATCTTCCTGGGCAACCATCATAAGGTCTGCTAATTCGTCTATTATGACAACTATGAAAGGTAACTTCTCTTCTGATTTCTGGTTAAACGCTGTTATGTTTCTTACAGCTATCTTTGCAAGCATTTTATATCTTGCTTCCATTTCGCTCACAACCCAGCCAAGCGCACCTGAGGCCTTTTTTGCATCAGTCACAACAGGGCATAATAGGTGAGGCAGGCCATTGTATATTGCAAGCTCTACCATCTTTGGGTCAACCATTAAAAATTTCAATTCTTCAGGCGTAGCATTATAAACCATGCTCATTATCAGGGAATTTACGCAAACAGTCTTTCCAGAACCAGTAGTGCCTGCTATTAAAAGATGAGGCATGTCTCCCAGGTCAGTAACCACTGATTTCCCTGATATATCTTTTCCAAGGGCCATGGCCAGTTTTGAAGAAACTGCCATCTTCTGAAACTCGCTGGATTCCAGTATTTCCCTTAAGAAAACCATAGACGTATCTAGATTAGGCACTTCTATCCCGACGCAGGATTTTCCAGGTATAGGAGCTACTATCCTTACAGTAGCCGCTTTCATAGTAAGGGCTATGTCATCGCTAAGGCTTGTGATCCTGTTTACCTTTACACCAGGCGCAGGCTGTAATTCATATCTTGTAATAACGGGCCCTTTGCTTATATCCAAAACCTTTGACTCTATGCCGAAATCCCTTAGTGTATCCTCAAGTATCCTTGCGCTTTCCTCAAGATTCTCCCCAAAAATATTTCCAGCCTTCCGAGTAGGCAAATCCAATAACTCAAGGCTTGGAAGCTTGTAGTCTCCCACAACTCTCGGCTCAACTTTTGCTGCTTTTAGAGGCGCAGGTTTTGACTTGGCTGCAGGCTTTGGCATTATATTTATCTTCGGCCTTTCTTCGTCGCTCGTCGCTCGTCGTTCGTCGTTCGTAATTCGTAGCTCATCGGTAACTGCCCGCTTTTCCACCTTAACTGCTGGCCTTAATCTCGGCCCGCTAGCAAGCTTTTCAGTTTTTGCATAACTAGCAGCGCCTTTTTCTTTTCTTACCTTGCCTATCCTATCTGCCACAGCCCATATTTTCATGAATAAAATAGAAACTACAGGCACTATTAAAAATTCTGTGGCAACTAGAAGCGCCAATATAGTTAAACTTATCGTCACTATGTACCCGCCAACAGCCCCCAGATAATCTAATAGAAACCTGTCAGCCAATAAAAATCCTAAAAGCCCTCCCCTTGTCACCATTAAAACTGAATCAGGCCTGGCTGTTAAGCTGAAAAATGCGGAACTTGCGGAAAATAAAAATAAAATACCAAGAATTCTGTATAAAAGCCTTCCTGTCAGCCTCTCAGCTAAAATCCCTATGCCCCATACTATAAAAAGAAACGGTATAAAAAATCCTGCGTATCCTATTAGTTTGAATACTGCCCACGCAGTATATGCGCCTATTATTCCTATATAATTACGGATATGGATGTTAGGGGTGGATGTTTCAAATCCGATGTCATAAGGCGAGTATGAAATCATTCCAGCTAAAAGTAACAGCGCCAAAACAAATAATCCAATGGAAACTATAAGATCTTTTTTATCCTTGCTCATAGCCTATCTTCTCGACTCTGCACGCATAATATACTCTCATGATCGCTCGAAGAATAAGATGTCATGTTCCGAACTTGCAGAAAGTAAATACTGTTCGAGCAGACATTGCGTCTTATCATATGCGCATAGTCGAGAACTACGCCTTTAAAAACAAAATAACCAAAACCCCCATCAGAATACAATACGCCCCAAACCAGTGAAATTTATTTTTATACAGTATCCTTAACAACAGCTTTAGCGAAATAATCCCCACAATGCAAGATATAAAAAATCCTATGAAATAATTTATATTTATGCCTGTAAGATTAAACCCTGTTTCCTTGATTTTAAATAAAAATGCCCCTAGTATTGCCGGGATAGATAATAAAAATGAGTATTTTGCAGCAGCCTGTCCGTCAAGCCCTAAAAATAATCCTATGGAAATTGTGGCGCCGCTCCTGGATATGCCAGGCAAAGCTGCTATACCCTGAGCCAGGCCAATCAAACCTGCTTTAAAAACTGTCATACCTTCTGTCCCAAGTCTTATAAAATTGCCCGCTATGAGCCATATGCCTGTCACTATGATCATAATGCCGACTATTTTTACATCGCTGAATGCGGCTTCTATATTTTTAATAAAGAACAAAACAAAACCAAATGTTACCAAACTGCTTACTAAAATTAATAAGCCTATTCTTTTTTTAGTGGTTACGCTTTCTATTATCTCTTTGCCAAATACTATAAATATAGCTGCCAGAGTCCCGAGATGCAAAAATATGTCAAAAAGCATTTCAGGCTCATTAAGGCCCATTAATTTATGTAAAATAACTAAATGCCCTGAGCTTGAAATCGGCAAAAACTCTGCCACACCCTGCACCACCCCAGAAATCACTGCCTGTAAAAATGTCATCTTTCAAATGTCATTGCGAGGAGTCCGCCATTGTTTCTGTGGCGGACGACGAAGCAATCTCAAAAACGTGATTGCTTCGCGGAGTTTACACTGAGCGAAGCGAACGTGCTCGCAATGACGCGCAACATTTAAGCATTCATTGCTTGTTTAATACTCAGGTTCAATCTGCCCATCTCGTCTATTTTAATGAGCTTAACTCTGACCTTGTCTCCGACTTTAACAGCATCTTCCGCGTTTTTAACAAACTTGTCTGAAAGCTCGGAAACATGTATAAGGCCTTCCTTGCCTGGAAATATCTCGCAGAATGCGCCAAAGTTCATGAGGCGCTTTATGGTGCCTTCGTAAATTGTGCCCACTTCAGGCTCGCTTGTAATGCCTTTTATTATCTCAATGGCTCTTTTGGCTGAATCTTCATTGTCAGAAGCCACAGAAACCTTTCCTTCGTCATCCACCTCTATTGTAGCCTCTGTATCCTGAATTATCTTTTTTATAACCTTGCCGCCAGGCCCTATTAAAGCTCCTATCTTTTCCTTGTCTATCATCAATGTGGTTATCCTTGGCGCATATTCTGATAATTCTTTTCTGGGCGCATTTATTGTTTCTATTATTTTGTTTAAGATAAATGCCCTTGCAGGATTCGCCTGCTTAACTATCTTTCTGATTAAATTCATATCTATCCCATCTATCTTAAGGTCCATCTGAAGGCCGGTTACGCCTGAATCAGTGCCTGTCACTTTAAAATCCATATCTCCATAATGATCCTCTAATCCCGCAATATCAGTTAATATAGCTGAGTCATTGCCTTCTTTTATCAGGCCCATAGCTACGCCTGAAACAGGTTTTTTAATGGGGACACCTGCGTCCATCAAGGAAAGGGTGCTGGCGCAAACAGTTGCCATACTGCTCGAACCGTTTGACTCAAGTATTTCTGACACAACTCTGACTGTATAAGGAAACTCTTTATTCGAAGGCATTACTGCCTTAAGCGCCCTTTCTGCTAATGCGCCATGCCCAATCTCGCGCCTGCCAGGCCCTCTCATCGGCTTTGCCTCTCCGACGCTAAAAGGTGGAAAATTATAATGCAGCATGAAACTTTTGAATTTCTCGCCCTCAAGCGTATCCATCCTCTGCTCATCCTGGCTGGTGCCAAGCGTAGTGATTGATAAACTCTGGGTCTGGCCCCTTGTAAAAAGGCCTGAACCGTGGGTTCTTGGCAAAAGGCCTACCTCGCAGCTTATAGGCCTTATATCTTCATATTTTCTAGTATCTATTCTTATTTTTTTCTCCAGAATAAACTTTCTAACCTCGGTTTTTTCTACTTCATACAACGCGTTTTTTATGTCAAATTCGCTCAAGCCTTCATCTTCCTTGGTTAATTTCTCTACAATCTGCCTGGCTAAAATATTAAAAGCATCTTCTCTTTGTTCTTTTGCAGGCAAAGCATTTATTTTTTTAAGCTCATCTACGGCAATCTTTCTTACTTTTTCATGCAGCTCGCTAGACACAAGCTTCAATTCAGGCTTAATCTTTTCCTTGCTACATTTTTTCTTAAGCTCTTCCTGCAATTCTATGCTTACTCTTATATACTCCTGGCTTAACTCTATTGCCTCAAGCATTTTTTCTTCTGAAATCTGATTTGCCCCTGCTTCCAGCATTATAATCCTGTCTTTGAGCCCAGCTGAAACTAGATTCAATGAACTCTCCTCCAGCTCTTTAAAAGTAGGATTAATTACAAGCTCTCCACCTACTAATCCAATCCTTACTGCTCCTATAGGCCCAGTAAAAGGTATATCTGAAATAGCCAATGCGCAGGAAGCGCCTATAAGTGCAGGTATATCAGAATCATTCTGACCGTCGCTTGAAAGCACTATTGCAACAACCTGGACATCATTTACAAAGCCTTTTGGAAAAAGCGGCCTTATTGGCCTGTCTATAAGCCTTGATGTTAAAATCTCTTTTTCAGTAGGCCTTCCTTCGCGCTTAAAAAATCCTCCAGGGATCCTGCCTGCTGCGTATGCCTTTTCCTGGTATTCTACAGTAAGCGGGAAAAAATCAATGCCTTCCCTGAGCTCATTTGAACAAACAGCTGTAACCAGAACCATGGTGCCCCCATACTGCACGCACACTGCCCCATTGGCCTGTTTTGCCATCTTACCTGTTTCTATAATAATTGCCTCTTTCCCTATTTTTCTTTCAACTCTATATACCATATGTCCTTTCTTTAATGAGCCCCTACCGTTTTGATTCGCTTTGCGAATGCAAAACGAATCAGTAGGGGCGAATTAATCCCGCCCTTTTAGCAATTTTTTAAGCCCGCTATCCAAAAAGGCGGGACAATTTCGGGCTTATCGTTTATGGAAACCACAGGTTTTCATAAACGATGCCCTCAATTGAAAAAGGCGGGCTTAAAGACCTTCTTCCTTCTAATCTAAAAACTAATAGCAGGTCGTTAAATCCGCCTTCCATTATTTTTTCAAACTCAGCTTATCAGCAAGTTCGCGGTATTTTTCCGGGTTTTCTTTCTTAAGATAATCCAGAAGCCTTTTTCTCTTGCCAACCATACGCAAAAGCCCGACCCTTGAATTAAAGTCCTTTTTATGGGACTTGAAATGATCTGTAAGGCCATTGATCCTCTCTGTAAGTATTGCTATCTGCACATTACAGGAGCCAGTATCTTTTTCGTGTTCAGCAAACTTCTCTATTACCTCTTTTTTTCTTTCCTTTACTATCACTTTTAACCTCCGATTTCAAATTATACTACGCCTAAAGATTGCGGTCAAGGAAATTTTTCTTCTTCTCGACTCGCTTCGTACATTCGCTTCGCTCAGTACTTCCTTCGGTCGCTCGCTCGAAGAATATTGTTCGAGCGAGGCCAAAGGCCGAGTCGAGAACTAAATAACTACACAACTTAATTTCGTAGAATAATATGAACGGCAGATTTACCAAAAATCCTGCTATCGAGTCGTTTTTTCTCATGCATTTATACCTATTTCTTATATATCTTTTCTTTAATTCATCTGAGATGCGCCTGAACTCATGCCCTCCGACTCCGTGAGCCGCCGTAGGCGACTCACGGAGTCGGATAGGGTGGACAATTGCTGTCGCGCCTCTCTCATGATATGCTATTGCCTTTGGGTTATAATACGCCTTCCAGCCTTTTTTTTGAGCCCTCCAGCATAAATCCAAATCTTCATAGTATATCTCAAAGGTTTCATCAAAATACCCGTTCTTATCTTTTATATCGTCCAGCATGTCTTTTTTCATAAGCAGGCATGAGCCGCTTACGCCAAATATATATTCCGGCCTTTCGTATTGTCCTTTGTCAGGTTTTCCATACCCCCTTTCCAGCGGTTTTCTGTTCCTTGCTATAAATAACCCTGTAGAGTCTATTGTCTTTTTATCCATCCTGAGAATCTTACCGCTCACCATGCCTATCTTTTCATCTAAGTTAAAAGAACTTAATGCCTCCTTTAAATAATCCTTATCCAACACACAATCGCTGTTTAAACACAGGATAAAATCCCCCTTTGTCTCTTTTATGCCCTGATTATTTGCCTTGCAAAAAAATAAGTTTTCTGTATTTTGCAATAATTTAACTTCAGGATACACGGCATTAACCATCCCGCTGCTAGCGTCTAAAGAACCATTGTCAACCACTATAATTTCTATATCCTTGTAGGGACAGGACATTGTCCTGTCCCTACTCTGCATAATGACAGCATCCAAACATCCTCGCAACAAATCTTTTCTGTTGTAATTCACAATAATTACTGATATCATAGTTTAATTATACCATGAAATATTAAAAATCTGAACCTTTATAATATAAATATGCCTACAATAAACATCAATATATCTGGCCTTGTCTTTGAAATTAAAATAAATAATTATACTCTATTTAAAAATATTGAAAAAGACCTCCTTCTTTTTACTACACATAGAAAACCAGACTATGCTATAGAAATTAAAGATGTAAGTTTTTCTGATTTTAAAAAGAAGTTTCCTGTTATTGGAGATGACACAAAACCTGTAGTTCTAAAAGAACAGAATAGTGTCTTTAATTTTATATGCTCTGACAGCGCTGTTACCTTTGATTCTAAAAACTGTAAATCTGTTATCACTACTGTTGGCCTAGATGCTCATGGCATCTCCCATACATTATTAAAAGACACTATTAATCTAAGACTTATGATGAACAAGAGTATTATACTGCATTCATGTGGAATAGCTACTTCTGAAGGTGTTTTTGTTTTTAGCGGCCCATCTGGAAGCGGTAAATCCACCATAGCGCACAACAGTAACGGCCAAACAGTCCTTAATGATGAAAATATAGCCTTATGTTGTAGCGATAAAACTATATTCGCCTATGGAACGCCATGGTTTGGCACTGCGCAAAAATCAGCAAATATAAAAGAAAAGATAAAGGCTATATTTTTTATAAAAATATCTGAAGAATTTAAATGCGCAAAACTTTCTAACGCTA
>MNVP01000001.1 GCA_001871815.1 Candidatus Omnitrophica bacterium CG1_02_40_15 | reverse complement strand
TATTCGAACAGCTCTATCCTAATAAACCTTCAGCTGAAGTAAGGGAATCTATAAATACTTCTATAAGAGCTGACCTGGAAAAAGCAAAGGATCTTGTTATAGAGCTCGCAAGGGGCGGCTTGAGCGCGAAAGATATGGAAGAAATAAATAATTTGGTTAAATTCTTGTCAGGCGGGACTCCTATGGGCGTGGAGATCGATAAACTTTTACGTTCTCAATACGCGCCGCTATTTGCAGCAGAGTATTATAAGACATTGTTGTCAGAGATAAATAAGGCGCCTAACTATGATTATAGAGCAGTGTTCGAACTGTATAAACTTTTCATAAACGGTTCATTTGTCGAAGAAGGCATTGATAAAGGCGTGATGGAGGCGTACGAGGCTATTAATGAACAAGGCGCTACCCCGGAAAACCTGGCTAAATTTAAATCCAGGATAGTCATGACGCATCCTGACACGTTCCATTGGGCATTCTATGATCTTGCGAATAATAGGGCTGTCAGGGTAAATTACAGCCCTATGGGATTCACGCGTTTAAGATGGGAAGGGGATGCGGTTTATTTCGAAAGAGGCAGGATACTCAATGATGGAGCTCTGGTAAAGGTTACTATAAACGGAAATGAAATAGCTACATATGAATATGAAGTAACATATACCGGACAAGAGTACGGAGAAAATAGCGTAAAGCCTATTATTCCAGGGACCAGGCATGAATACTATGAACACGTAAAAGAAATAGGCAGAATAAGAAAGGTTTTGGATGTGGAAGAAAATAGGAAATATTTTGCATATAAAGGATCTGATCCTGCGATGCTTAATCAGGCATTAGAGGCGTTATACAATGGAACCGAATTCCCAAGTACTTTTGTTGAAAGAAGAGGAAGATTTGTTACTGCTCATAATTATATAGAAAACACAAATATAGAAAGAAGCTATCACCGTTTCTTAAATGATGAACTTGTCGGTTTCGGATATATAGAGGTAGAAAATAACATACAGGCCTTGGATAAAGATGGCTATATGATAATGCATAACTATGGCCTTAACCAGAATCCTAAGAATAATTGGCAATACGAAAGTTATACTAAGCGCATGGACTATGATGGAAGCGATGAAAGAAAAATCAGGTATGATAAAAACAGCGCTAGGGCAAATTATTCTTTATTCAGAATATATCAAGAAAAGCCACCGAGATTGATTGAAGAAAGTAAGAAAGCATTGTTTGGTATAGGTGGCGAAGTAAAGACTAAGGACGAAGAAATAGAGGCCGGTTATATAAGAACTTCGCCTGAAGAGAGGACCAGGGTAGGCTATATTAAAAGTGAGGACGACACGGCTATTTTAAGCTATTTGAATGGAAGATTTAAAGGAGAACCGGTTCAGTTCGCTTCATTAAACGTAGATTTGAGCGAACTTGAGATAGAGCCGTATGCTGAAGAAGAAGTTTCTGCGTCATCTGCTGTTTCTCAAGAGCAAAATATAGACTATCGTAAGTTTATATCTTCCAGGATTAATTCTTCCACAGGACTTATCGTAAGCTATGATTTCGCGAAAGGCCAGGAAGATCAGAAGATAAAAGACTGGGCATTTACTTATGACCAGGCATTGGCGAGCTTATTATCTATTAAGCAAAGCGACCAGGGGTCAGCAAGGAAGATATTGGATTTCTTTAAGGATAAAGCTGCTAAGTCTCAAGGCGTATTCTATACAGCTTATAATGCCAATACAGGAGAAATCTCGGAATGGGACACATACGTAGGTCCATCACTCTGGATAGGTATAGCAATGGCGCATTATACCGAAACCTATAATGATACAAGATATATTGAAACTATGAAATCATTGGCTAATGCTATAGTAGATATACAGACAGAAACCGGCGCCATACAATTAGCGCCTGGAAATAATGCTGTTTCCACAGAGCAGGTCATAGATACGTATGTTTTCCTTAAATATATGGGAGATAAAATAGAAGGCAGTGATATGTATGATCAGGCAGCTGGTAAGATAAAGAAATGGCTAACCACCACTGCAATAGATTCTAACACCCAGGGCGCATATATGCCTAGCGAAGGCAGGCTTATAAGGGGAGTATTTGCTAATGGCAGAACTGACTGGTCAGTGGCTACAGATGCTGCAGGCACATGGGCAGCTGTTGTAGCAAAAGATTTAGGGTTAGACCCGGTAAAGATTATAAGATTCCTAGAGACACAGAATTGCATAGTAGAAGTTGACTATAATGGCCAGAAAGTAAAAGGCCTTGATTTTACTAATAAAGGCATGAGAGATGCGACTGGTAAACCTAGCATGATCTGGGTAGAAGGCTTAGCACAATTAGTAAATGCCTACCGCGCAGTAGGCGATGAAACAAAAGCCAGGTTCTACCAAAATGAACTCAATAAACTTTTTGTACAGATAGATGGCAAGGCAGGGTTACCTTATTCAACACTTCCTTCTGCTCAAAAGATAGATGTGGATACTGAAAAGACTCCGGCTGGAGAACAGACTATATCTGTCGCTGCTACTAGTTACGCAGGTTTGATAAACGCTGGTTTTGAACCACTGAAGATTATTGCAAAAACTCACATGCCATTAACACCTGGGATGGAACCGCGCAGCGAAGAGATTAAATTGGAAGAGCTTAATCCTCAGATAAGAAGCCTGTTGTCAGATGAAGAATGGCAGGCTCGTGCAGGTTTGTTTAGATACCTGAGAGGCGCTGCTTTAGGATTTGACGCGCAAAATAGAATTATATATATAGGTAGAGATTATCCTGTAAAAGTAGAACTCGCAAATATCAAGAAAGATCCTAAATACGGCATGGTCTTCACGGTGATAAATAGAGACGGTAAAAAAGAATTAAGCAGGGAAGTCTATGTTTATGACATGGTAAATAAGAGACTTGGACAGAAACTTGTCATAGCAAGTGTGGCAGATAACTTTGTACAGGAAAGGGATAGGATTGTCAATTACTTTGATTCCCATAGAAGTGAATTGATAGGCCAGGGTAAGGTCTTCAATAATGCCGATGAATATAGTAGGTGGAGGGCTAAACTTATGTCTAGAGAAATGGATATGTACGAAAATCCGTTATCTAAGATGATCAATATGGAGGAATACGGAGAGGACGGCGTTGTTGTAAGAAGATACTCAGCTTTCTTCTACGGGCCTGAGGTTATAGCCACGATTGAAAACGGGAGATTAGGCATATCTAATGAGATAAACAAAACAGGCGTCCTTGACACATCCCGCTTAAGGCAGAGTTTATCAAGCAGGGAATTAGAGAATTTTATGGCTAATTACAGGAACGCAAAGGCGTTTCGCCAGGCATTTTTCACATATCCTGGACTTAAGCTTGAGGCTTCTTATATCAGTCTTATAACTGACGGAGCTGAAATAGCTAGAAAGCAAGGTAATGATGTTAGCGTCACAGTAGACTTACCGGCTCTCAGCGCTGGTGAATTGGAATCTATGGATGCGGCATTACGTAAAGGTATTAGTAGTGAAAATAAATTATTTAAGGATCAGGATAGCTACGATAGATGGTGGAAGGACTTTACCCAGTCTACCAGGAAAAAGATATATATACTGGATTCTAACTATCAGGAAAGAAAGCCTAGCTCTTGGATTTCTTTCAGGCTGAATAACTTTGAACTAGCCACTATAGATAGATACGGATTTAACACAATAGGCTTTGCTAATAATCAGGCCGTAAGGCAGATGTATCTGCACCAGGATAATAGGGTAACTGAATCCATCGGTCAGGCATGGGTAGAACCTGATGGCAGGACTACTATAAAAGACGATATCAAGCGTACAATCTGGCAGGAAGTCAAGGATTCTTATGACAGGATACAGATTTTATATAATGGCAGGCTTAATGAGAAAGGCAGCTTCGCGGCAGAATCTGTAACGCTGTTCTATTATTCCGGTTCAGATGAAATGGCTATAAATGGCTATACGCTTAAATGGAATGATGAAACCATGTCCATGCTTGATAACTATACTGCTATGGACAATTTGGGCCAGAAAGAAATAGATGATTTGAAAGCTAGAAGATTACTGATTAGCGAATCTCATTTAAAAACTTATAATAAAGATACAGAAGAGGCATCTTATGAGATAGCGAATTATACAGTTGATAATTCCGGCAATTTAAGCGTCAAGTTTACTACTGAAATCAAACAACACGGCAGGCTTTTAGAGATAGACTTTGGAAACGGCGTAAGAGATATATTCATTTACGGAAATAAATACGGGAAATATGGCATAGCGGATAAAACAGTGAGAGTTATAAATGGATACATAGATACCATATCTAACTCTACTTATTTGTATCCTAATGGTGATGTGGGTTATATTAGAGCAGAAATACCGGACGGCAAATTTAAATTCGAAGAATACCAGACTGTAGAACGTCTAGAAGAGCTATTTAAGTTAGAGAATACAACTTCAATCGTGGGTTATATTGTCGATATTAAAGGAAACCAAATAGTGATGTTAACAGGCTATGATTCTATAAGCGAAGACAATGAAGGACTGCATGCCTTGAATCCGAAATGGATAACCTTCTCAGAGTTTGATATATTCAGGGTTGGATCTGGAAGCTATACATTTGAATACGATAAAGAGAAGGGCATAGATAAAAATAAATATGCTCCGGAAGGCTTAGCAAAAGGCAGCTGGGAAGCCCGCGTTGATAATATGAGGATCGTCAATGGCAATGCTGTCTATGACACGAAAGATTACAGGGCTGATAATCAGGCTCTTAAGATATTAGTGTTTGGTATGGACGGAAGGGCAAAACTACAGATTTCAAGCAGGCTGCTAGGCAATGAACCTGAATGGAGGATAGATGTTTTTGATGATCTGGGCCATATAATAGCTACTCATAAAGATGAGATTTCAAATAATCCAGAGGAAGTCCTGAATAACAGAGCAAACTGGAGAGCATATCAAACCCATAGGACTATACAAAAAGGTTTATTTACTTTTGTGCTGACAGATTATTTTGAAGGGTCGATAGACCAGAGCCGTGAAGGTAGATTATATTATAATGGCCAACTTGTCATGAAAAAATGGGCCGGCATGGCGCAGAAAGAAATAAAAAGCGATGAGATCGGCAGGCCTGAAGGCGTAACAGATGCTCAATGGAAATTCCATACTAATAAAATCATGAATTCAGTGCTTAACTGGCCGCTTATTACCCTTGAAAAAATGGGCATCAAACTGCAAACCGGAGTTCAGGATAAGCAAGGTACGAATTTAGAAATGATTTTTGATAGTCTCCTGAAAGAAGCTGAAGGCCAACAGCCTGCGCAAGAGCAGGTACCCGGAGAAACCCTGATAGAAAAGGTTTCTGGCACATATAAATGGTATTTGATAGTTCCTGTCATAGCGGCGTTATACCTATTTGCAACAGCCAAGATACATAATGTTATTTTGAAAAGGCGCGCTAAAAAAAGCAAGGCAACAGGAAGAGACCAGATTACTCCAGCTCTGACAGACGACAATAAACCATTAGAAGCTCCTTCGCAGGAGATAGCTGTTCTGGGAAGATTTAAATCAACAAATAATATAGAAGAATTAAAGCAGGCGATTGAGGAAGAGTTACCGAATGAAACAGATCTGCCTATAGCGACTATATTGAACCGTTTGTTTGATTTAGGATTGCTTGATAAAGAAAAATTCGATGGAATTATCACAGAAATTGAGCAAGAAATAGATAACGATCCTGTATTAAGGGAGAAAGTTTCTGATACTGATACAAAAACTATTTATAGTTATCTATATAATTTCATTATAGAGAAAGCCATAGAAAAGGCTTTTAAAGGAAAGCTTGATAAATATGTAGCTGATTTAGGAATAGCTAGTTTAGAGGCTTCTCCTGAGTTCCAGGGTAAGACAAAGAAAATAACGGAGTTAGCTGAAGGTTTTGTAAAAGATTTGTTAGTCAGAATCCGTGTCCGCCTGATAAATGACCCTACATTTATAGATGTGGATAATGCTACAGGTGAAATAAATATAAGAAGAATAGAGTTGGAAGGACTTAAACCAGGAGAAGATATACTTAGTCTAGGCAAAGAAGCGCCCTACACTCTTAGATATCTATTATGGCGCAGGATATTCGGCATGCCATATGAATATGGCCTTGGAGATACGATTGCGACA
>MNVP01000042.1 GCA_001871815.1 Candidatus Omnitrophica bacterium CG1_02_40_15 | reverse complement strand
GTAATTGATTTTACTGTTTATTGGGGGTCAAGCGTGGCGTCCCCACCCCGATGTGTTCAATTCTGGTAGATCAGTTCTATATTCAGCTTTGATTTCTGATTCGTTCATGAATTATTTTTCATTCTGCCTTATGCCAATCTTCCAAACGCCTTTTTCAAGAAAGGCTTCTATGGTTTGGCGATTTGCTTTATTTATTAAATTAGAGTGTGATACTTTATGCTTTTTTGCATACTCAGCAAGTGTTATGATGTGGCCGCCTTCCATATATGCAAGCCTCTTATGATAACTATTCGTAAGCGCTTTGCCGACTATTCCCTCCATAATTTTTGTGGTCCTTTTTTCGCCAAACTCCTTAAACGCTTCGTAATACATTTTTCTATCAATAAATTTAATATTTATCGGCACAAAACCTTCTCGTATAAGCAAATAATTGTTTATTACTCTTCCAATACGGCCATTGCCATCAACAAATGGGTGGGTGTGTTCAAAAGTAAGATGCAGTAGTGCGATACGTTTTATGATATTTTCATGGCTGTTTGCATTATACCCCGCGAGCATTTTTTCTAATCTTTCAATTACTTCTTTCGGGTCCGGCGCTATGTGGTTGGCAACCCTAACCCACTCACCACTCTTGCGAAATCTTCCGGCAATTTCGTCCCTGATATTCGCTATGAGCATTTTATGGAGCAACAGAATAACCTCAAGAGTAAGTTCTTGTTCTCTGGCTCTTGTATCGATATAAGAAACTACCCGCGCGAGGTTTTTTGCTTCAAAAATTTCTCTTTCAGTTATGTATCTATCTAAATTTATTTGCAAAAGAATTTTCTCTGTTTCTTCAAGAGTAAGAGTGCTGTTCTCGATGGCGTTGGAGTTGTATACTTGCTCAGCAACCTCTGTCTCACTCAATAATTTTAGAAGCGACTGTTTACCAAGAGACGCTGCATAATACCGCTCTCTTAAACGATTGATTGTATTAAAAACATGCAATATTTTTGTCATAGTTACATTATATACTTTTTCACTTTTTTGTCAACATAATCGTGAAAAATTATAAAAAATACGTCAATTTCACGGTTTTGAGCTATAAATAAAAACGGAGCTAGTATATGGCTCCGGAATTGATGGCGTCCCCACGGGGATTTGAACCCCGGTCGTCAGATCGAAAATCTGATGTCCTAGACCAGGCTAGACGATAGGGACGTAAACATTTTAGGCTATGCTTCTGCTTGGGTTTGGTTTTCTTCTCGTTCTTCAGGCGATACGCGGGCAATAGATGCAACTCCGTCTCCTGAGTCAAGTTTTATTATGCGTACACCTTGGGCATTGCGGCCTGTGGCGCGTATATCCTTAACAGGGCAACGGACTATCATGCCTTTCCCTGTAATAACCATTAATTCATCATCTTCGTTAACCATCTTAAGGCCCACTGCAACTCCATTTTTCTTTGTAACATTTACATTCTTTATGCCTTTGCCGCCTCTGGACTGCTTTCTGTATTCTTCCGCTGAAGTGCGCTTGGCAAAACCCTGCGAAGTAACAGTCAACACTGTTGCTGTAGGCACCACTATCTCCATGGCAATTACCCTGTCCTTCTTCCCAAGCCTTATGCCTCTTACGCCCATCGCAGAGCGGCCCATATCCCTCACCTGCGATTCAGAAAACCGTATGGCCTTGCCCTGCTCTGTAGCGATAAATATATCATGGTTGCCTTCTGTCCATTTAACCTTTATAAGCTCATCGTCTTTCTCAACAGTAATACCTATGATGCCGCCTTTTCTTGGGTTCGAATAAGCCATGAGATTTGTCTTTTTTATAAGGCCATTTTTCGTGGCCATGACAAGGAATTTTCCTTCTTTAAATTCCTTTACGCGCACATAAGAAGATATAGCCTCTCCTTGTTCAAGCTGCAGAAGATTTATAACCGCTTTTCCTCTAGCGGCGCGGCTTGCTTGCGGAATTTCATAAACCTTCAGCCAGTGCGCTCTTCCTTTATTTGTGAAAAATAATATATATTCATGGGTAGAGGCTATAAAAAGATGCTCTACGAAATCCTCCTCTTTCATATCAATGCCTGTGACGCCTACGCCTCCTCTTCTTTGCCTCCTGTAAGAACTCACCGGCAGGCGCTTTAAATACCCTGCATGGCTTATAGTAATGACCATGTCCTCTTCTTTGATTAAATCCTCTATCTCTATGTCTTCTACTTTACCGACTATATCTGTCCTGCGCTCATCCCCGTATTTTTTCTTTAATTCCAATGCCTCATCTTTTACTATTTCTAAAATCCTTTTTTCGCTTTTCAGTATCGCTTTATACATCTCTATCTTTTTTATAAGCTCAAGATATTCATTTTCTATCTTATCTCTTTCAAGGGCTGTCAAGCGCTGTAACTGCATTTCTAATATTGCCTGCGCCTGCGCCTCGCTTAACTCAAAATTTTTCATCAATGCCGATTGGGCGACCTTAGGGTCTTTGGATTCCCTTATTGTCTTTATTATCTGGTTGAGATGCTCTATCGCTATCTTAAGGCCTTCTAATATATGGGCTCTTTTTTCAGCCTTATTCAGTTCAAATTGAGTCCTTCTTTTTACAATCTCCTGCCTGTGTTTAATATACGCCTCTAGCATTTCTTTTAAATTCAAGACCTTTGGCTTATTGTCAACCAGGGCAAGCATGATAATGCCGAAGCTTTCTTCCATCTGGGTATGCTTATAAAGCTGGTTCAATATTATCTCTGCATTCTGGTCGCGTTTTACCTCTACAACAATCCTCATGCCTTCTCTGTCAGATTCATCCCTGATATCAGAAATACCCTCTATCTTTTTATCCTGGACCAATGCGGCAATATTTTCAATGAGCTTTGACTTGTTCACCTGGTAAGGTATCTGAGTTACTATTATGGATTCCTTGCCTGATTTTTGCTGCTCTATGTTTGCCCTTGCGTGAATCTTTAAAAGCCCCCTGCCTGTTTCATAAGCGCTTTTTATGCCTTCTCTGCCGCAAATTATCCCAGCTGTCGGAAAATCAGGGCCCTTCACAATCTTCATGAGGTCCTTTATCAGAACCTCTGGATTATTTATAACCTCTACAATCGCATCTATAATCTCATTCAAGTTATGAGGCGGAATATTTGTCGCCATGCCAACAGCAATACCGCTTGAGCCGTTTACAAGCAGATTAGGAAGCCTGGCCGGCAACACAGTTGGTTCTTCAAGCGTCTCATCAAAATTAGGCATAAATTTTACTGTGTCCTTGTCTATATCTGCGATCAGTTCGTCTGCTATAGCTGCCATCCTTGCTTCTGTATATCTCATGGCTGCTGGGGCATCTCCATCAACTGAATTATGAACGAAAATGCCGCTTGCCAGAGCAAAATTATGTGTCTCCTCGATTGTCAGATCATAGACATCTTCTCTTTTTGCAAGAAATTCTATCGCTTTTACTTTATGATTATGTTTTGTTTTTGCTGTATCGATTATTTCTTGAAAATCTGAAAAATAATTTAAGGCGTTTTGAACATTAGGCAATCCGTTATTAGTTCTTTTGCTCTCATAGACTTCCGGGGTAACCAGTTTGTGTGTTTTTAATAGGCTGTCCACAAAGCTCAATATCTTGCTCTTGATAACCTTTTCCTTATATAATGGATTCTGCCATTTTGCTTTTAGCGAAACCTTTGCTCTCTCGGTTAATTCCTTCATCAAATTCGGGTTTTTCTCTAACCGTAGCCTATTGTTTCTCCTTACGCACTCTATGACTTTGCTGGCGAATTTTTTGTCCTGCCATTGGCTCATAGCTTTTTTTCTGTGGAAATCTCGCATAGCAGGATCTTCCCATAATTTCTTTGCCATTTCCCTAAAATGGCTTGAAGGAAATTTCGCCCGATACAAAGGATTTTGCCATAGTTTCTTAATCCTGTTGGTTTGCTCTTTTCGGTAATCGGCATCCTGCCAACGTTCTTTATTTAACCTTGAAATATATTCACGATGTTTTGGGTCTGCCCAAAGCCGTAATGATGTTTTTCGGGTAATTGCCGCGATAAAATCTCTATATTGCTTATCCTGCCATTTCTTTTTAAGCTCTTTTGATTTTAAACGACTCAATAAATTGCGAAAATCTTCTCTTTCCCACCGTTTTTTTAAATTTTTGCTTGATAACTCTGCCATTCTATTACGATAGTCAGGATCATCCCATGCCTTTTTAAGAACTTCCCTCATTTTTTTCCGGTAAACAGGATCATGCCACATTCTTTTATTCCACTCTGAACGAACCTTTGATGCACGCTGGCGATTTTTACGATCTGCCCAAAATTTCTCTCTTCCATCCGCAAGGTGTTTAACATATTCGGCGTCATTTTTATGCCGCCAACTGGTAATCTCTTTATGAAGAGTCCAATGATCTCTCCACTGGATTCTTTTAATATTATCAGGGTTATTGTTTAGTTTATTAAAATCTCTGTGGTGACGTATCTTGCCCGCGCACTTCTCGTAAATTCCTTTAGTTAAATTCCATGCATCTGATAAATGGTGAACAAATTCCCAGCTATTTTTCATTGGCTGGTAAATTATCCCATATCCTTTCAGGTTTAAGTCATCTTTGCCATCATAACACTTTGCATATACTGGCATTAATGAATCTCCTGGCTTTAGATCTTTTGCGTTCTTATATGTCCCATCCCTTAACATAAAAGGATGGTCTAATGTGCATTTGACCTCTTTATTATTGTCTAAGATAACCTTGATTATTTTTGCTTTTTTTCTGGTCAACCTCGGTTTTTTAATCTCTGCTACTTCTATCTTTTGCGTAACATGATTAAAGGTAAAAGTGTAATTCTTCTTTCCCTTTCTGGTTTCTTTGATAAGCCGGCTGAAATTAAGCGTTCTGCCATCAGTAAGCTGCACTTCAGTATCTTTTGTAAAACAGCCAAAATTTCCCTGGCCGTCTATTAAAGGATACCTAAGAGAAAAATCCTGTACCATCCTAACAAGAGAATCGTATACAGCCATATCACCGTGAGGATGATATTTTCCCAAAATCTCGCCAGTAATCCTTGCGCATTTCTTGTAAGGTTTTGTATGCTCCAAACCAAGATCCTTCATCGCATACAAAATCCTTCTATGCACAGGCTTTAAGCCATCGCGCACATCAGGCAGGGCCCTTCCTACAATTACGCTCATTGCGTAACTTATATACGAGGCTTTCATCTCGTCTTCAATGTAAACAGGGGTTAATTTTTCGTTTTGAGCGTACATCTTACTTTCCTTGCTTGCGATGTTGGTTAAAAGTGCAAGGTGAACGGTGAATGCGCCACCTTAAACCTGTCACCTTTAACCTTTCACCAACATTTATATGTCCAAATTCCTAACTTCCAACGCGTGCTTTTCTATAAAAGCTCTTCTTGGCTCAACAGCATCGCCCATAAGAACTGTAAACATCTCGTTTGCCTCAACCGCATCTTCCATAGTAACTTTTAAGAGCGTGCGAGTTTCAGGATTCATCGTAGTTTCCCAGAGCTGTTCTGGATTCATTTCCCCAAGGCCTTTGTATCTTTGTATGGCAAGGCCTTTCTTGGCGATTTCTCTAACGTAATTAAGGCATTCTTTTAATGTGCCAAGTTCTTTTGCATCATGTTCTTCTGACGTTATTTTATATGGTTTTTTCTTTTCCTTATCCTTTTCCTTTTCTTTTTTGTCTTTCTTATCTACTGTTACAGCGCACTCTTCTAAAATGTCAAAACCTAATTTCTCTATTTTATCTATCACCTTTTCCATGTCTCTTGCGCCATAAAATTCTATAACATTAAGCGCTTTTTCATCTATTTCAACATCTTTGCCAAGTTCTTTTTCTCTTTTGGATACTGCTTTTGCTAGCTCCTCATCATCATAGAAAAAATGAGCTTCTTCCTCCACTTTGACCATAAAAAGTGGTAGTTTTTTGGTCTTTGGATGTCTAAAACATAGATATTTTGATAATTCTGCTCCACGTTTAACTATTGATGAAGATAGTTTATCGTATTCTAATACTAACTGCAAAAGCTCTTTTAGTGAATTAGCGCTAAAATTCTTTTTGTCGCTATTGCGCATAAGAGTCAGGCCTTCTGTGCCTAATTCAAATAAAAACTCATTCATCTTTTTTTCTGTTTCTATATATTCCTCGCGCTTGCCTCTTTTTACCTTATAAAGAGGCGGTTGGGCAATGTATATATGGCCTTTTTCTATCAATGGCTGCATATGCCTAAAGAAAAGCGTTAGAAGCAGGGTCCTAATATGCGAACCATCTACGTCAGCATCAGCCATAAGTATAATCTTATGGTACCTTAACTTTAAAAGGTCGAATTCCTCGCCTATGCCTGCGCCAAGAGCGCTTATAATAGTCCTGATTTCTTCGTTAGACAGCACTTTGTCTAACCTTGCTTTCTCAACATTAAGAATCTTTCCTTTTATGGGCAGGATTGCTTGAAACCTTCTGTCCCTGCCCTGCCTTGAAGAGCCGCCTGCCGAGTCTCCTTCAACTATATAAATCTCGCAGATAACAGGATCTGTTTCAGAGCAATCAGAAAGCTTTCCTGGCAACGCCATGGAATCCAGAGCGCCTTTACGCCTAGTAAGCTCCCTTGCTTTTCTGGCAGCTTCTCTTGCCCTGGCCGCGAGGATAGCCTTTTCAATAGCCTTGTTTGCGACTGACGGGTTTTCTTCAAAATACGCCCCTAAAGAATCGTTAACAATAGAAGAAACAATGCCTTCTACTTCACTGTTGCCAAGTTTTGTTTTTGTCTGGCCTTCAAACTGCGGATTAGGCACTTTTATACTTATAACAACTGTCAGGCCTTCTCTTATATCCTCGCCTGAGATAGCTATGTCTGATTCTTTCAACATCTTTTTATTTTTACAATATTGATTCACAACCCTTGTAAGGGCCGACTTAAAACCGCTCAGATGAGTACCGCCTTCGATTGTATTGATATTATTGACAAATGAAAATATATTTTCAGAATAGCCGTTATTATACTGAAGGGCTATTTCACATGCAACACCATCCTTAGCGCTTTCAAAATAAATAACCTTTTTGTGAAGCGTTTCTTTGTTTTTATTAAGATATTCTACAAACGATACGATGCCGCCTTCAAATTGAAACTCGTTTTCTTTGTCAGACCGCTCGTCTATTATTTTGATCTTGAGGCCTTTGTTTAAAAACGCGAGCTCTCTGAGCCGGTTGGAAAGAGTTTCATAAGAATACTCTATAGGGCAGTTAACAAATATTTCCTTGTCTGCTTTGAACGTAACAGTTGTACCTGTTGTTTTTGCCTTGCCCACCACTGTAAGCTTTGAAGCGGTTCTGCCTTTTTCATATTCCTGGTGATGAACCTTACCGTCTCTTTTTACCTCTACTTCAAGCCATTCACTGAGCGCGTTTACAACGCTTACGCCAACGCCGTGCAAGCCTCCTGATACCTTATAAGAGCGGTGATCAAACTTGCCTCCCGCGTGAAGCATTGTAAGCACCACTTCAACAGCGGGTTTTTTCTCGCCCTTGTGCATATCCACAGGTATCCCGCGGCCATCATCTGCTACTGTAACGCTATTATCTACATGCACAGTCACGATGATATTTTTGCAATAGCCTGCCATTGCCTCGTCAACAGAATTGTCCACTACTTCATATGCAAGGTGATGAAGCCCCCGCGTAGATATGTCGCCTATATACATGGCAGGGCGTTTCCTTACCGCATCTACCCCTTCTAATACTTGTATAGTAGTTGCATCATACTTTTCTTGTTTTGGCATATTAATGAGCACTTGACTTACGGAGTCCGCAGGACTTCGTAAGCCAACCTCCTATGAATTATTTCTTTGTTTGTGCGAATTAATCCCCCCTTCTTTCATTCTGAAAGAATGAAGGGGGGATAAGTTCGGACTTATAACTTACGTCACCTTTTGTGCATCAAGGGTTCTGTAAGTTATGTCCTCAACTTATCTCTCCCATTCTAAACCTGATATCTTTTATCTTTTCTTTACCCAAGTCTTTTTGCACCCTTGCCAAAGTGTTTTTCTTTTTTAAACTTAACATATAAAGCCAAGTAGAGCTATCGACTTCTATTGTAAGAATATTTTTTTTAATTGCAACAGGCTTTGTGTGAGCAATAGCTTTTGGTTCAATTGCATTTTGCCATGCCTGTATAACTTCTCCTTGTTGACCGTGGGTTTTTGTATCCAGTTTTTTTATTACCTGGTTTATTATATTTCTTATCTCTACTGGTTTTTTCCCTTTTTTTCTCGTCATAATGCTCTTGTTAAACTAGCTGCATTGGAAGCGCAAGATACAAAAACCAGTCCTCTATTCTTATCACAGCGGGTTTGTCCGGCCCAAAAACCTCTAAGGCTATCTCATCTTGGGGAATAATCTTTAAAATATCGAGTATGTAATTCGGGTTAAACCCTACTGTAAGCTCCTGGCCTTTATAAGTAGTGTCTATCTCTTCCCTGACTTCGCCTATATTTGGGCTTGATTTTGAAACTACTATTTTATTTTTCAGGATCTCAAATTTAACAGACTGGGAATCCTGTGTCGTGAGAAGCGCCGCTCTTTTTATCCCGTCCAAAAATTGGCTTCTCTGTATTATTATTTTTTCCTGCGCCTCTTTGGGCACAACCTGTTCGTGATTAGGAAAATCCCCTTCTATCAGCCTGGATATTATTGTTATATTTTTCAAATCAAACTTCACCTGATTTTCGCTGAATACAATCTTGACATCGCCTTCATCCCCCAAGATTCTATTTAATTCGTAAATGGTTTTTGACGGAACAATAACGGCTTTATTTAATCCATCTTTTTCTATGTCTTTTTTTACAAGGCTGAGCCTTTTGCCATCTGTTGTAATTATTGTAAGATGCTTACCTTTAAATAAAAATAATGCGCCGTTTAAAACATACCTTGTGTCATCATGAGACATTGAAAAATGCGTCATATTGATCATGTTTTTTAAAATACTCTGTTTTATTATAATATTTAATTCGTCTTTAAATTCAGGCAGTTTAGGAAATTCTTCTTTTGGTAAACCTATTATTTTAAAAAAACACTTACTGCATTTTATAACCATTGAATTGTTTTTCATTGTGCTGATAAATATATCCTCATCAGGCAGTTCTTTTATAATATCATTAAATCTTTTAGCCGGGATAGTTATAGCGCCTTCTTCTTCAATATCTGTCTCGAGCGATGAAGATATGCCTATATCAAGGTCAGTGCTTGTTAAGACCACCTTGTTTTTTTCCGCTTCTATTAAAATATTTGAAAGTATTGGTAAACTGTTTTTTGAAGATATTATATTTTGAACGTGTTGTATGTTTTTTAAAAATGCCTGTTTGAGTATTTTTATTTTCATTGTATCTCCCTATTTTCTATTATCTAATTCATTTAAAAATAGAAGAATTAGATAGTAAGCGCTGTGAATAAGTTGAAAAGATTGAAACCCAAGTTTACTATTATAGTTATGAAATAAAAATAATCCACAAAAAAATAAAAATAATCCTTTTTATCAACTTTTTATCCTGCTTTGCTCTTGGGTATATGTTTAAGCTTTCCGATGCGAGCTACATAGAGTTAGCTCTTTATTTCTAACATCAATTTTTGTATCAAGTTTTTCACATTATAGTTCTTTTTTAAATCAGAATCTATTTTTTCAAGCGCGTGTATTACTGTTGAATGATCTCTCCCGCCAAAATGCTCCCCTATCTCTGGCAATGTCAGATCTGTCATTTCTCTTGCCAGGTACATAGCCACGTGCCTGGGATAGGCCACCTGCCTGGTTCTTTTTTTTGTCTTCATATCAGAGAGTTTTATGTCAAAATACTCAGCCACCTTTTTTTGAATAAGCTCCATAGTTATTTTTTTAGAACCCCCAAAACCTGTATCTTTCAAGATCTCTTTAGCAAGCTCCATAGTTATTTTTTTATTCTCCAAAGCAGAATATGCGATTAGTTTTATAAGAGCGCCTTCCAGCTCTCTTATGTTGGTTGTTATTTTTTCCGCGATAAAATAGAGTATATCATCTGGAAGCTTTAAACCGTTACGTTCCGCCTTTTTTTTAAGTATAGCTATGCGGGTTTCAAAATCTGGCAGCTCGACATCTGTAACAAGGCCCCACTCAAACCTGGAAATAAGCCTTTCTTCTAAGCCCGGGATTGTTTTGGGGGCGCGGTCGCTGGAAAGGACTATTTGTTTATGGCCGTCGTAAAGCGCGTTGAATGTGTGAAAAAATTCTTCCTGAGTAGCCTCTTTGCCTGCTATAAAATGTATATCATCTATCAAAAGCACATCCACGCTTCTATATTTTTCCCGGAACTTCTGGGTGGTCCTCGTTTGTATGCCGTTTATGAGCTCGTTTGTAAAACTTTCGCTCGTTGTGTAAAACAATTTCAGGCCCCTGTGCATTTCTGATATATAATGGCAGGCTGCTTGCATAAGATGGGTTTTGCCAAGCCCTACCCCGCCATAAATAAATAGAGGATTATATGCCTTTGCAGGCGCTTCTGCAATGGCAAGCGTTGCCGCGTGCGCAAAACGATTCGAAGAGCCTACGACAAAACCTTCAAAGGTATATTTTGGGTTTAGATAAAAAGGTTTTTTTTGAACAAGTTTTTCAGGAGGCGCAACCTGCGCCTGGCTTAGAGGGCTGGTTGTTTTCTGCAAGGGCTCTTCTTTTATATCGAAAGCCACAGGCAAAACCTTGCCCAATGTTTTTAATATAGAGATATTCAGTATATCTCTATAGTGGTCATAGATCCAGTCCTTGAAAAAATTAGAAGGAACCTGGATAACTATACTATTATCTGTTACAGAAACAAGCTTTGCCTGGGTGAACCAGTTTTCAAAAGCCTGCTCCCCTATTTCCTGCTTTATGTATTCGAGAATTTTATCCCAGAGATTGGCTAAGTCAAAAGACATAATCTATCCACAATTTTTCCACATTATAACAATCCCTCGTTCTCTTTTCAAGATAAATCTTTTTGGGTGCGGCATTTTGTCCTTGACGAGAACAAGCGTTGTGTTATAATAAAACACTTAAGTGAGGACATAAGTTACAGAGGGCGAAGCCCGATGTAACTTATAAGTCCGAACTTACCCCGCCCTTTTGAATAGCAAGCTGAGAAAAATTGCTAAAAGGGCGGGATTAATTCGCACATTAACTTACGTTCACTCATGGAGTTTACACTGAGCGAAGCGAATGTGTTCGTTCCGTAAGTTAAGTGCTCATTTGAGCGAGGATAAAATGAAAAAACATCTTACCCGCAAAAGCCTTTTAAAAGGAAAACGCAAGCACGGGTTTAGGGCCAGGATGGCAACCTCTACAGGCAGAAAAGTTATAAAACGCCGACGGCAAAAAGGTAAACACAAACTAACCATTTGATTACACAGATTTTTGCTCATAAAATGTGCAATTTAGATTACACAGATAAATCTTTAATCTGCGTAATCTGCTTTTATAATCTGTGTAATCATGATAGTTTTTAATGCATTCTCACTCTTTTTCGCGAAAAGAGAGCCTGAAAAAAAATAGTTCAATTAAGGCTGTTCTTGATAACGGCATCTGCCATAAGTCTAAATCCATAAATGTTTATATCCTTAAAAACCCAAGAGCTAATATTAATAAAGCGGCATTTATCTGTAAAAAAGCCCTGCACCAAAAGAAATCTGTATTAAGGAACAGAGTCAGAAGAATACTAAAAGAGGCTTATAGGCAAACAAAATTTATCTTACCAGCTGGATATGATATTGTTATAGTCGGCACAAAAATTACTCAGGATACGCTTTCCAAAGAAATAGAAAGAGAAATTCTAAATGTTTTCAAGAAAATCGCTTTCAGCGATATTAAAAAATAGCATCATCTTTTATCATAACAACATATCTTCATTAATGTTATGTCAATGCAGATTCTACCCATCATGTTCCCAGTACACACTTCTGGCAATAGAAGATAAAGGGATTTTTTTTGGCCTATTAAAAGGCATGGAAAGGATCATGCGCTGTAACCCGTTTTCTCAAGGCGGTTACGATCCGTACAAGAGGTGACTCTATGCATCTGGAAAAGAATGTTTTATTAGCAGTAACCCTATCAATCATTGTAATATTAGTCTATCCAATAATACTTGCCAAAATAAACCCTGATTTGGTAAACCCAGTTCAAAAGCCGCAACTTATTCAAAAACAAGGAGTTGTAGAAAACAACATAGACATTAAAACAAGCCAAACAGAGTTTGTAAACGAGTTACCTTCAAACGCAATAACAGAAGATTTATATACTGATAGATATGTTTTAGGCCTAACTAATATAGGAGGATCTATCAGCAGGATATTAGTAAAAGATCCCAAAAGAAAAAGCGACATAACCCTTGTTGCAAAAGCAATAAGTTCAGCAGGCATTATGTTAGTAGATGGAAAAGGCATATTATCAGGTATGTCTTCACAAAGTTTTACAATACATAATGATACAAAAACGTTTTTCTTTGAAAACAAGGAGCTGAAGCTAGAAAAAAATATTTCTTTTTTAAAAGATAAATATGGCCTTGATGCGGTTATAAAAATTACAAATAAAACCACGGAGAATCAGGATTTGTCTTTTGATATTACAGCCGCTTCCAACATATCGAAGAACGAAGCTTTGGAAGCAAGATACATAGAGCTTGATATCCACTATAAAGATGGAAGCGTTAAAAAATTCACGGGCAATAAGTTATTAAATTATAACAGGTTATATAAAAATGATATAGATTGGATTGGCCTTAAGAATAAGTACTACGCAATAATAGCAAAGCCTGATTTTGATTCAAAAGGTGTATTTACAAAAAATATTGCTGGAGAGCCGGTTCTGGGTTTCATTATCGAAGACGATAAAGTCATGCCAGGAGAGGCAAAGACATATAAAATAAATTTTTATATCGGGCCTATGGAGATCAAGGAACTTGAAAACATTGACCCTGGTTTTACAAAGGCATTGAATTTCGGGTTTCTCACAAGCATAAGCCTGATTTTATTGAGTATATTACAATTCTTCTATTCCATCTTTCATAATTACGGCATCTCGATACTTTTACTTACTCTGTGCATCAATTTATTTTTATATCCTCTTACTTTTAAAAGTTTGAAATCAATGCAAAAACTCCAGGAGCTCGGGCCGCATATAGAAAAAATCCGGCAGGAAAATAAAAATAACCCCACTAAATTGAATAAAGAAATAATGGAACTTTACCGACGGTATAAAGTGAACCCCATGGGAGGGTGTTTGCCTATGGTTATACAGATGCCGGTTTTTATAGCGCTTTATAATACGCTATCCAGATCCGTGGAGCTTAAAAACGCGCCTTTTCTATGGATAAAAGACCTTTCTATGCCTGACGCGTTTTTCCACTTAAGCAGTAATATTCCTTTATTGGGCAACGCTATAAATTTATTGCCAATTTTAATGATAGGTGCTATGATATTACAACAGAAGATATCCCAATCCACTACAGGCTCTAGCCAGTCAGAGCAACAAAGGCTTATCGCAAATATTATGCCTGTTATGTTTGGGTTCATATTTTATTCTTTACCGTCGGGACTAGTGCTGTACTGGCTTACAAGCACTGTGGTTACAAGTTCTATGCAGTTTTTAATGTATAGACACCGTTGAATTTTGCCCCCGCTGCTTCGCTTTGCGAAGCAAAGCGACGGAGGCAAAATTTGTTAAGAAATTCACGATGGTAGACAATAAAATTAATATGATAAATAAAGACGAGATCGAAGTAGAAGCTAAGACCGCACAAGAAGCAATAAAACTAGCTTTATCTAAGCTGAATGTCAAAAAATCAAAAGTTGAAATTTCTATACTTAGAGAAGAGAATAAAGGCTTATTTAGTATGCAAGGCACTAAATTAGCTAAGGTTAGAATAAAAAAGATACGGTAGATGATACGGTTATGTGTAACTAGTCCTTGTAGGGACAGGACAGTGTCCTGTCCCTACTTAACAGAGCGAAGCAGAATGATACTGTTATGATACGGTTAATGAGCACGCAATTTACGGAACGAAGCCCCGCCCTTTGTTTACAAAGGGCGGGACGAAGTGAACGTAAATTGCTGTGCGAATTAATCCCGAGTCGCCATAGTTCTAAATAATATGCGGCGAGGAATAATCGTCTAAACTCTAATTCCTCGTGGCGTATCTTCAAGTTCGATATCCAGTCGGGATCAAATTAGACCATCAATTATGGTCTAATTTAATGTTCCACGTGGAACATTATAAAATGTAGGCATTGGCATTTTTTGCCAATGCCATCTGCGAATCAATCCCGCCCTTTTGGATAGCAGGCTGAAAAAATTGCTAAAAGGGCGGGATAAATTCGGACTTATCACTTACGAAAACCTTGGTTTTCGTAAGTGATGTCCTCATTTATGGGTAAAATAATCGCAGTTTGTAATCAAAAAGGCGGAGTTGGGAAAACCACAACAGTTGTTAATCTTGGGTATTACCTTGCTCATAAAGGCAAGAATGTATTAATCATTGATCTTGACCCACAGGCAAATGCGACCAGTGGCATGGGGCTTGATAAATCAAAAATAGAAAAAAGCATATATGACGTATTGATTAATAATTTAAAACTAAGCGAAGCAATGCAAGAAGTTTACCCCGTTAGAAAAGTTACTCTTTCTAACGGGGTAAACATGCCGCAGTTAAAACTTATACCTTCGAATATTCATCTTACAGGCGCTGAAATAGAATTGGTAAGCTTTATGAACAGAGAATATAGATTAAAGCAAGCGCTCAAAGATATTGTAAATGATTTTGATTTTATACTTATAGATTCGCCTCCATCTCTTGGAATTTTAACTATCAATAGCCTTACAGCTTGCAGTTCTGTATTAATTCCTATACAATGCGAGTACTATGCATTAGAAGGCCTGAGCCAGTTATTAAGTACAGTCAACTTAATAAGAGAGAATCTTAATAAAGATCTTGAAATACAGGGAGTGCTCTTAACAATGGCTGATTACAGGACAAACCTTACATCTGAAATTATAGATGAAGTAAAGAGGTTTTTTAAAGAAAAGGTGTTTAAAACAATTATACCGCGTAGTATAAAATTAAGCGAGGCTCCTGGGTTTGGAAAACCAATACATCTTTATGATAAACATTCAATAGGAGCCAAGATGTACCTTTCTTTGGCTAATGAAATACTTGGGGAAGCTATAAGCGAAGATATAAATCAGCTCTCTATGCAGCAAACAATAATAGAGTAGCAGAAGAGGTGACTATGCATCTGGAAAAAAGAGTTCTTGGTAGAGGCTTAGCAGCTCTAATACCTGAAAAACCTGTAGGGACAGGGCAATGTCCTGTCCCTGCCATGCAGGTGTTGGAATCAAATATACAGCAAAGTGTAAGAAATATTTCAATAGAGAAAATAAAAGCAAATAAATATCAACCAAGAGAAGAGTTTAATCAAGAAGCATTAAGCGATCTGGCAGCTTCTATAAAAGAAAAAGGTTTTATCCAGCCAGTTATAGTGCGCCTGAAAGATAATGAATATGAGCTAATAGCAGGAGAGAGGCGGCTCAGAGCCGCAAAAAAGCTCGGCTATAAAGAAATCCCAGCTATTATTAAAGAGGCCAATGATCTCAATTCTTTAGAACTTTCTATTATAGAAAATATCCAAAGGGAAAACCTTAATCCAATAGATCAAGCAAAGGCATATAAACGGTTACAAGATGAATTTGATATGACACAAGAAAAAGTGGCAGATACTATTAAAAAAGACAGGGCAACAGTAGCCAACATTCTTAGATTATTAAATCTTCCTCTTAAGATACAGGAATATGTTTCACGTGGAACAATTTCAATGGGTCACGCCAGAGCAATGCTTAGTTTAGCTAAAGAATCAGAACAAATCAGGCTGTGTAACAAGATAATGAAAGATGACCTATCTGTAAGAGATACAGAGAGTTACGCAAAAAAGATGGTAGGGGCAGGGCAATGTCCTGTCCCTACCAAGACTGGGCACAAAGACCCAAATCTTAATTCCATAGAGCAGGAATTAAGGGAAATATTTGGAACAAAGGTAAAAATTTTAAAATCCAAAAAAGGCGGCAAAGTAGAAATAGAATTTTACTCTGATGTAGATATGGAAAGAGTCCTAAATCTTTTAAAATCAAAGGGATTAATTCGCCCATGCTGATTCGTTTTGCATTCGCAAAGCGAATCAAAACGGTAGGGGCTCATTTAACATGAACCAGCAATTATTAGTTTTAATTAAACCAGACGGGCTTAAAAAATCACTCACAGGCAATATCCTTGCCAGGCTCTCTGAAACAAAGCTTGAAATAGTGGCAGCTAAAATGGTCAGGGTTTCCAGGGAGCTCGCAGTAGAACATTACAAGCATATGAAAGATAAACCATTCTTTGAAAGCCTTGTTAAATATATACAAGGAGAATTACACGATAGGCGCAAAGTTATGGCAATGGTCTATTGGGGCAAAGACGCTATTACAAAAGTAAGGCAGCTTGCAGGAGCAACCAATCCAGAAGAAGCAGACCCCACGACTATCAGAGGTTCTTATGGCAGAATCACTACAAAAGGGCTTTATGAAAATGTCCTTCATGCATCATCCAATGAGCTAGAAGCAGAAAGAGAGATAAAGCTCTGGTTTCAGCCAGAGGATATAATAATAGATTTATATCCTACAAAGGTAATAGAGGCCAAGATAGAAAAAAGGCGAGTTTGGGCATGAATCGCGGAACTACGCGGAAGCAGTTGCTCGTTTCACTCGCAACTGACGCGGAAAAACGCGGAAACTATACATGAATTTCCGCTTAGTTCCGCGTTACGTTCTGCGTATTTCCGCGATTAACAAGGGGAGCATCAAGTCGTGATTAAAAGCATGACAGGGTTTGGAAAAGGCGAGACAAAAAGTAAATCAGGTGTATTTACCGTAGAGATACGCACTGTAAACCACAGATATTTTGACCTTTCTTCTAAAATCCCGAACAGCCTTGTGCTTTTAGAAGATAGGATAAAAGAACTTCTAAATAAAGATATAAAAAGAGGCAAGGTAAATCTTTTTCTTTCGCATCGCGCTTCGGAAAAGGATTCCGGATTAATAACATTTGATAAACAGGCAATTGATAAATATTATAAGATACTGGCTGAGGTTAAAAAACGCCTGGATATAAAAGAAGAGATTAAATTATCTCATATACTTTCTTTTACAGATGTTATTATCCATGAAGAAAGGGGGTTTGATATAGACGCCATGTGGGTTTTTATAAAAGAGGCGGCAGTAAAGGCAGTTTCTGATTGCAATAAAATGAGAGAACGCGAAGGAAAAGCGCTGTATAAAGATTTTTCCGCAAGGATAACAAGAATTTCAAATTATATCGATACTGTATCAGGTATGGCGCCCAGCGTAGTAGCAGAATATAAAAGCAGGCTGGATGCCAGAATAAAAGACATTGTGAAGAATAAGGCAATAGACCAGACAAGGCTGGAAACAGAATTGGCTTTGTTTGCAAAACAATGCGATATATCAGAGGAACTTACCCGTATAAAAAGCCATCTCGAGGGTTTTAGAAAGGCCCTAGAAGCAGGCAAAGAAGCAGGCAGAAAACTGGATTTTATATTGCAGGAACTAAATAGAGAAATTAATACACTTGGCGCAAAGGCAAATGATATAAAAATAACTAGGATAGTGATAAACATAAAAAGCGAATTAGAAAAGATGCGCGAACAAGCGCAGAACGTAGAATAGCGTATAGCGGGGAGCGTTTAGCGTATAGTTTTTCTATCCGCTATCCGCTATCCGCTATCCGCTAGGCACTGATTCTATGAAAAAGCAAGGCATATTATTCATAATATCCGCTCCATCAGGTTCAGGCAAAACAACCCTCTGCGCTCGGCTAGTGGAATCAGTTGATAGTTTATACAGGTCTATTTCTATGACCACAAGGGCTCCCAGGCCTGGAGAAAAAGATGGCATAGATTATATCTTTATTGAAAAGCCGGAATTTATAAAACGCCAGAAAAAAAATGAATTTTTAGAATGGGCAAAATTCTTTGGAGAATATTATGGCACTCCCAAAAAACATATATTACATATGTTAAAAAGAGGCAGCGATGTTTTATTAAGCATAGATGTGCAAGGCGCTATGAAAATAAAACGGCTTAAATTAGACGCTGTTTATATGTTCATACTTCCGCCGTCTCTTGCAATGCTCGAAGAAAGGCTTATAAACCGCTCAACAGACTCGAAAGAAGCGATTCACGAGAGGCTGAATATTGCCAAAAAAGAGATCTTGTGCAGCCAGAAATATGACTACGTGATTATAAATAACAGGCTGGAATCAGCCCTTAATAACCTAAGAGCTATTATTATTGCAGAAAGATGCAAAAAAAATCGTCGTTCGTAACTCGTCGCTCGTGATTCGTAACGAACAACGACGAGTCACGATTCACGAACGACGAACGACGAACAACGAACAATGCGATAAAGGAGAGCTTACCATGGCTTATATGCCAGTAGAAAAAATATTTAAGGGGTCTGATAGTATTTACAAAATTACAATACTTGCTGCGAGACGCGCAGTGGAGCTTAATAACGGAGCCAGGAAATTAATAGACACAGCTACCTCTAAGTTTTCCACTATTGCCCTGGAAGAAATAGCCGCAGGAAAAGTAAAATACAAAATTAAAGATTAGCGTATAGCGGGTAGCGTATAGCGTATAGTTTTTCTATCCGCTAAACGCTATGCGCTATCCGCTAAAATATTATGGCTAAAAAAAATATCATCATCGGCGTTACCGCCAGCGTTGCCTGTTATAAAGCCCTCGATGTCATAAGCCGGCTCCGTAAGCAAGGTATCCAAGTAACAGTAGTCCTGACAAAAGAGGCGGAAGAATTTATAAAGCCTGTTTTATTTCAGGCAGTTTCTGGCAGCAAGGTCATAACACATGATATGTTCAACGCGCCAGACGAGTGGGATTCCGGCCATGTTTCTCTTGCCCAAAGAGCGGATTGTGTTGCTATTATACCTGCCACAGCGAATATTATTGGGAAAATAGCAAATGGCATATGCGATGACATGCTTACGTGCGCGGTGTGCGCAACAAGCGCGCCTGTATTATTAGCGCCAGCCATGAACGGAAACATGTATAATAATAGAATAGTGCAGGAAAACATTGGCAGATTAAAAAAACTTGGGTTTTATTTCACAGGCCCCATAAAAGGCAGTCTTGCCTGCGGCACAGAAGGCATGGGCCACATACAAGATTTAGAGGTTATTGTTAAAGAGATCCAGCACCTGATTAAATGACAACAATGAACATAAATTTGCTTAAAGAAAAATGCGGGCAGGAGAATTATAAAAAACTTGAGAAACTCGCAAACGATAAGCTTATGAAATTTGCGGCCAAATACGCGGAGTTGTTTAACCCTGATTCAATATTTGTGCGCACGGATTCCATGAAAGATGCAGAACATATACGCAAAAAAACATTAGAGAATAAAGAAGAGAGGCCTCTTGTTGTAGAAGGCCATACAGCGCATTTCGACGGCTATTTTGACCAGGGCAGAGATAAGGGCTCTACCAGGTATCTTTTAAGGCCTGACGAAGTCTTCGGTTCTGACATAATGTCAGTTGACAGGGAAAAGGGCATCAAGGAGATACATAAATTATTTGAGAATGCCATGAAAGGCAAAGAGATGTACATTTGCTTTTATTGCCTGGGGCCTACTGGTTCAGAATTTTCTATATCGGCTGTTCAGATAACAGATTCAAGCTATGTGGCCCATTCAGAGGATATACTTTACAGGAGTGGCTATGGGCAGTTTATGAACCTCAAGGGTTCTGGCAATTTTTTCCGTTTTGTGCATTCAGCAGGCGAATTGGACAAGGGCGTGAGCAAAAATTTTGAAAAGCGGCGCGTATACATAGATCTTCAAAATGAGATAGTGTTTAGCTTTAACACTCAATACGCGGGGAATGCCGTCGGCCTTAAAAAACTTGCGATGAGGCTGGCTATTAAACGCGCGTCTGAAGAAGGGTGGCTTACAGAACACATGTTTATTATGGGTGTTTACGGCCGGCAAAAAAAGCGGATTACATATTTTACAGGATCTTTTCCGTCTGCCTGCGGTAAGACTGCGACTGCGATGCTCGAGGGCGAAAAGATTATAGGCGACGATATTGCTTATTTAAAAAATTTAGATGGCAAGATAGCAGCTGTCAATGTAGAGAGAGGAATATTTGGTATTATCCAGGATGTGAGCGAAAAAAACGACCCGGCTATATTTGAAGCTCTTACAGCGCCAGGAGAGGTTATTTTTTCAAACATACTTGTGGACGAAAGCAATAATCCACGATGGCTTGGTGATGCTAGGCCTGAACCCAAGAAAGGCGTGAATTTTGGAGGAGAATGGCTGCCTGGCAAAAAGGGCCCGGATGGGAACAAAATACTTTATGCGCATAAAAACGCCCGGTATACAATAAGATTAAAAGACTTGAAAAACTGCGACGAGAATCTCGAAAACCCTAAAGGGGTTGAAATAGGCGGGGTTATTTATGGAGGGAGGGATTCGGATACGAGCGTGCCTGTTATACAATCATTTGATTGGGCTCATGGCATACTTGGCCAGGCAGCCATGATAGAATCAGAGACAACAGCAGCCACGCTTGGCGAAGAGGGGGTTAGAAAGTTTAATCTCATGGCGAACCTTGATTTTCTTTCTATACCGATAGGCAGGTATATACAGAATAACTTAGATATAGCGCAAGGCGTTAAAAATCCCCCGCTTATATTTCATGTTAATTATTTTCTGCGGGGGGAAAACGGTAAATATCTCAACGGCGTTAAGGACAAGCACGTTTGGTTAAAATGGATGGAACTGCGTGTGCATGGAGAGATAGGCGGCATAAAAACGCCCATAGGTTATATGCCCAGATACGATGACTTAAAGTTTCTCTTTAAGGATGTCTTTGGCAAGGATTACTCGAGAGAAGATTATAATGAGCAGTTTAAATTACGCATACCTGAATGCATAGCGAAAATAGACAGGATTAAAAAAATCTATCACACAAAAGTATTTGATGCCCCGCACATCTTAATGAAAACCCTTGAAGACCAGAGGCAGCGGCTCGAAGATTGTAGAAAAGAAAATGGCGGCTATCCTGTCCCAGATGTGTTTTGAAATATACAACCGTTTATTATAAACTAAGATTTTTTGCATTAGCAACTTGAACTCAACGGGTTAAATAGGAGAAAGATTTATTAGAATCATAGTTACCGCAGGCCCAACCCAGGAACCCATAGACCCTGTGAGATTTATTTCAAACAGGTCTACTGGCTATATGGGGTATAAAATAGCTGAAGTTGCGCTTAAAAGAGAACATAAAGTCACTCTCATAAGCGGCCCTACAAATCTTATCCCGCCCAGAGCAGATAAAATTATTTTTATAAAAACAGCGGATGATTTATTAAAAAAGCTCAAAAAAAATATGCGCCATGCGGATTGTTTGATTATGTGCGCTGCTGTAAGCGATTTTAGGCCAAAGCACCTTTTTAATAGAAAAATAAAAAGAAGTAAAAATTTAACAATAGAGTTAATGCCGAATAAAGATATATTGCGGAACTTAAGCAAATTTCATAAACGTAACTTATTTGTAGGATTTAGCTTAGAAACAGAAGATCTGGTAAAAAACGCATATTTAAAATTAAAACATAAAAACCTTGACCTTATAGTAGCAAATATTTTAACAAAACACCATAACCCTTTTGATAACAATAAGTTAGATGTTGTTATAATTGATAGGTTTAAAAATATTGTGTCTTTAAAAGCTAAAAACAAGACTTTTATCAGCCATGTTTTGCTTGACAAAATAGAACAGTTATGGTATGAAATATATAATCGCTAATATTCTTTCTCCCATTTATCCCAAATTTTGCATTAGAAATTTGTTTGGGATTACCCCGACGAGCAAGATTAAATCCTATCGGATTTAATCTGTCGGCCCTTCGGGCGGATTTTGCTATTGCAAAATCCGGGTTTATGGGAGAAGGTTAGAATGAGGGGGAGGCTAAACTTGAAAAAACAGGGCTTTACTCTTATAGAACTCTTAGTTGTAATAGCTATTATAGGCATATTGGCAGGCATGCTTCTGCCGGCAGTAGGCCAGGCAAGGGAAAGAGCTAGACGCACAAGCTGCATGAATAATTTAAAGCAAATAAGCATAGCATTGCATTTATATGCCACAGATAATATGGAGAGGTTCCCAAAGACGCTCCAGGAACTTGTAGACGGGGGTTATCTTGATAGCCTTGAGATTTTTAAATGTCCGTCAGCGCCTACAGGTATACCTAATAATGCTGACAGCGGGGATTACGCGTATAAGACAGGGCTTACAGAGTCAGCTGATTCGGGCGAAGCTATAGCCTGCGATAAAGCTGAGAATCATAAAGGCCAAGGCGGTAATGTATTGTTTGTAGGCGGCCATGTAAAATGGCAGCCTGCTTCCAAGGGTAAATGGGCGCCGCCGTTTTAATGAGAATGCATTTTTAACAACGTGTAGCAGGGTTTAGTAAGAGCTATACGTTTTTTTGTCTTAACTTTACAATTCGTTCCAGGCATAATTTGTAAAGTTAGAGGTTGAATTCCTTAGCCAATTTTGTCCCGCCCTTTTAGCAATTTTTTCAGCCTGCTATTCAAAAGGGCGGGGCAAAATTCAGCGGCGACAATACATCTTATGAATATAGGGTTATTACTTATATTTTCCCTGCCTATCTATTTCCTGGCATACCGGTTTTATGGCAGATTCATCTCCAGGGTATTTGATGAAAACAATAGAACGCCAACCCCTGCTGTTGCCATGAAAGACGACGTTGACTATATCCCAACTAAACTAGGAGTGGTTTTTTCTCATCATTTTGCCTCAATAGCAGGAGCAGGCCCGATTATTGGGCCGACAGTCGCCCTTATATTTGGTTATGCACCAGTATGGTTATGGGTTGTTTTAGGGACTGTATTTATCGGAGCGGTCCATGATTATACTGCTCTTTTTATCAGCATCAGGGAAAAAGGCCATTCTATTGCAGAAGTAGGTAACCGTACATTAGGCAGGTTTGGTTTTTTTCTGCTAATCTCATTTACCATTGTAATGCTTCTTTATGTCACCTCTGCTTTTTTACGCCTTACTGTTATATCCCTGACATCGCTGGTGCCTTTGGAATCAATGAAAGTTGCGCCTGGAGAAACTATACTAAAAACAATAGTTGATTCCGACGGCATACTCAAAGCCCGCATCGGCGGTATTGCCTCCACCTCAGTAATCATCATGACCTTATGCGCCCCATTAATCGGATACCTTCTTTATAAAAGACAACGTAATGTAACACTGGTCGGACTTTTTGCTTTAATTATAGGGATATTTTCTATAATCATGGGAGTTATTTTCCCAGTAACGCTTAATCCTAACGTATGGATGATACTGATTACATTTTACGTGATCATGACAGCTGGTATTCCAGTATGGGTGCTTTTACAGCCGCGTGATTTTATAAATTCTTTCCTGCTTTATCTAGGGATTTGTTTTTTGTTTGCAGGGATAATCGCAGGAGGCCTCCTTGGCGTGAAACTTCAGGCGCCAGCTTTTAATATCGCTAATGGTGTAAATATTTTAGGGCCAATATGGCCGTTTCTTTTTATTACTGTTGCCTGCGGCGCGGTATCAGGATTTCATACCCTGGTTGTCGGAGGGACTATTTCCAAGCAGATATCCAGGGAATCTGACGCCAAAATAGTAGGTTACGGCGGGATGATCCTGGAATCAATTCTGGCTGTGTTGGTAATCTTGACAGTGGCAGGCGGATTGGATTTTGCCACTTACAATAGTATTGTCAATCCTATAGCAAAAGGCGCAACAGGTAATCCTATCCTGGCATTTTCATTAGCAATGGGCATGCTGCTAAACAAATCTTTTGGACTCCCTATAGCAGGCGGGACAGTTTTTGGAATTTTAATGATAGAAGGGTTTATAATCACTACGATTGATACGGCAGTAAGGCTTAACCGTTATTTATTTGAAGAACTCTGGGCAATTATCATGACAAAACCGCCGAAAATATTTAAGTCGTATATTTTTAATGCCTCTATTTCTGCCGGGCTTATGCTGCTTTTATGCTACTCTAACACTTTCAAGCAGATCTGGCCGATTTTTGGTTCGGCAAACCAGCTTCTGGCAGCATTGAGTTTGATCGTAGTCTCTGTATGGCTGGCCAAGCGCAAAAAGTCCAGCTCTTTTACTACTTTGCCGGCTATATTTATGATGGCAACTACTCTTTATTCACTCTGGGAGATGTTGACCAAACAGTACATACCAGAACGTAATTTTCCGCTGGCTATAACCGCAATTCTGCTTATTTTATTATCTGTCGGAGTGATCTTTTTGGCTGTAAACAAATTAAGCAGCCACATCTTCCCCAAGCGTAAACCGCAGTATGAAAAATATGAGAGATAGGTTAGCTGAAAATTTAACAATGATGTTTGAAAAAAGCGCAGAGAGTTTTCCTGATAAAACCGCTTTATTTTTTTTAGATAAAAAGATTAGTTATAAAGAATTATACTACACAGCCGGCAGATTGGGCCAGGGCCTGAAAAACCTTGGTATTAAAAAGAAAGACAGGGTAGCATTATTTTTACATAATACCCCGGAATTTGTAGCTAGTTATTTTGCCATTATTAATATAGAGGCAATCTGCGTGCCTATAAATAATATGCTAAAAGAGGAGGAACTTGGGTTTATTTTAAAGGATTCCGGCGCAAAGCTTATTATAAGCTCAGTCGCAAATCTAGATATTATAAGCTCAGCGAAGATGAAATTTCCTGATTTGAAATATACAGTTATTATAGATGGCTTAGCCCCAAATACTTTTAATTTTTATGAAATAATAGAGAGAAGTATTATAAAAAAAGAAGATGTTTTGATAAAACCAGATAAAACCGCCTCCATACTTTATACCTCTGGCACAACCGGCAACCCTAAAGGCGCAATGCTTACTCATAAAAATTTTCTCTCCAATATTGAGAGTTGTATATCCAGAATAGATATATCTGAAAAAGATAACTTTATTTGCGTCTTGCCCATGTTTCACTCTTTTGCTTTCACTGTCTGTATTCTTCTGCCGCTTGCAGTGGGGGCTAGCATTACTATAATCGAGCACGTAAGGCCTTTTCGCAGGGTTATCAGGAATGTAATAAAAAAGAAAATCACTGTATTTATCGGCATACCTGCCATATTTAATATCTTAGCTCATATGGAGATACCTCATGTGTTTACTTCCAGAGTCCTTAAGCTTATAGACCCTATTAAACTCTGCATTTCAGGCGCAGCGGCATTACCAACAGAGGTTTTAAAGGCTTTTGAAAATAAATTTAGAGTTCCTCTTGTGGAAGGGTATGGATTAACAGAAGCTTCGCCTGTGGTATCATTGAATCCAGCGCGTGGAATAAGAAAACCTGGTTCAGTGGGTTTGCCTATTAAGGGCGTAGAAGTAAAAATAGTTGATGACAAGAATAACCAGTTAGCTTGTAATGAGATAGGCGAGCTTCTGGTTAAGGGAGATAATGTAATGAAAGGGTATTTTAATAACGATACTGAAACAAAAGAAGCCATAAAAGATGATTGGCTTTATACAGGCGATATAGCCAAGCTTGATGAAGATGGATATATTTATATTGTAGATAGAAAAAAGGACATGATCAATGTGCGGGGCTTTAATGTTTATCCAGTAGAAATAGAAAAGGTTTTGCTAAAACATCCTAAGATTAAAGAAGCGGCAGTTGTAGGCATAACTGATAAGTTTAAAGGAGAGGTGCCAAAGGCATTTATTATTTTAAAAGAAAATGAAACACTCAGCGAATCAGAGGTTATTAAATATCTAAGAAAAAATCTGGCTTTATTTAAAATTCCTAAATTTGTAGAATTTAAGCAGACTTTTCCTAAGACAGCTACTGGGAAAATACTCAAAAGGCAGTTAAGGTAGAGATAAAGAAGATAGGTAAGACGATTTGTAATACTTTCAATAGGTGACACTTTACGCAGTCCCTAGCCTTGCTCGCTCAGATGAAAATTTACCCATTAGCTGGATACTGAGGGGGTCGCCTTTTATATCACGTTTTGGCGGGGCTCGAAAAACTTACCCTACACCAACCGCTTTCGGCGGATGGTGTAGGGTTCGAACAGTTTCGAGCCTTTTCGCCTCATAAAATGTGGCATATAAACCGCCAAAACGCTCATAAAAGGCTAAATTTTCAATTCGCTCGCAAGGCTAGGGACTGCGTATATTTAGTCAAGCCAGGGCTAGCAGGCCTAAAGAAAAGCCTTTTTGTTTTGCGCAACAAAGGATATTGCATTATTATAGATTCTGCCTGTCAAAACAAAACGGAGCGAGGCCCACATTTACAAACAACATTTCTTTTGGCCGAGCGTCTTTTCGTAGGCCTGCCAGCCCTGGCCTATAGCATACGTAACCTGACTATTTAAATAGTACAATAGGTAGGGCAATTATACTTGATATTTAGTACTATGTTTTATATAATAGCTCTAGATTTTAGTCCTCTCGCGGCCCGATGAAAATAAATAAGGCCGCTCGGGATTAAAATTTTCTTAGGAAATTTTAACGCGCGGGTGGTGGAATTGGCAGACACGACAGTTTGAGGGGCTGTTGGGAGCAATCCTTTGCAGGTTCAAATCCTGTCCCGCGCACCATGAACCACTCGCTAAGCTCTTCGTAGCGGGTCGAGTTTCCGCTCGGGTTCATGGTAAACCATTTTGCTCGCTTGCCCTGTACCCGAACGAAGATGTGGCTAAAAAAAGAATAGCTTAGTGAGTGGTACAGGGGGTTCATGGTAAACCATGAACCACTCGCTAAGCTCTTCGTAGCGGGTCGAGTTTCCGCTCGGGTTCATGGT
>MNVP01000008.1 GCA_001871815.1 Candidatus Omnitrophica bacterium CG1_02_40_15 | reverse complement strand
AATCTGCAGGGAAGGGCCGACAGATTAAATCCGATAGGATTTAATCTTGCTCGTCGGGGTAATCCCAAACAAATTTCTAATGCAAATTTTGGGATTATTATGTTGTCTTTGGAGTAAATATATTATGGATATAGATGAGATATTAAAACAATTAGAAATACATAGGCTTGAAAACAGGATTAGCGAAGAACATCTTGCAGAGATACTGGGGGTCTCTTTTTCTACTGTAAATAGGTGGTTTAGCGGTAAAACAAAGCCTAACAAGATACAGCGTTATCATATTGATAAATTATTGACAAAAGATCAGAAGGCATTGAATGAGAAATAAGCCGAGCCACATAATTAATTTTATAATCCTAGCGGTCCTATTCCTGTCAGTATTAAATAGCTATGTCTTTGCGCTTGGTAGTTTTCATTCCAGAGAGGAGTTAAAAAAAGACTTTGAAGAAGCAATGGTTTTATTTGACTCAGCCAGATATGAAGAGGCGGTTGTTGCTTTTGAAAAAATAATGGATATAGAAAAAGCGCAAAATGAATCGTATTTTACGCCTTTTGTAGAGATATATATTGAAAAATCCAGAGCAAAGATAAGAAAAAAGAAAGAAGAATTTAAGATATTATTAGAAGGAGCTAAAAAAATAGAGGCTAAAGCCAATGATGAAGTTTTTGAGCCGGAAAATATCCCTACGCAAAGAACAAAAGAACAGGCTATTGAAGAAGCTCTAAAGTCCCTAAAAAAAGAAAAAGTTTTTAGCAAAGAGCCGGATATAGAGATAGTAAAAGGCCGGAAAAACCATGACGTAGAATCAACAGCTCAAGAAGAAGAGATGATGCTGGAGGAAGAATCTGCGGGAGATATAGATGTTTTTGTAAACGGGGATAAAATAGCAATGAGGCGCCCGGTCCTTGTTATAGAAAGCAAAGTATGGATGCCGTTAAAGGATATATCGCAAAAATTAGAAGCCTTGTTAATTGATATGGGAGCGAATAGATTTAATGTTATACGTGGAGACGGAGTCCCGCTTGAAATAGAAATAGGGAAAAGAGAACTTCTTGTAAATAAACAGGTAGCCGGGATGCTGGAAGACCCGCCTCAGATTATAGATAAAGCGGTCATGGTGTCGCTAGCTTCTATGAATAAGATTTTGGATTTTACCAGCAAATGGGATGAAGACTCCAAGGCTGTGCGCGTGGAAACTAAATATAGCGCATCCAAGTTTTCCAGTTTTAGCGTTCCAAAACCAAAAGTCGCCAAGCCAAAGGTTGTTTCAAAACTACCCGTAAGCGCGCTTATAGCTGAACCTCTTCCGGAAAAAGTCAAGCCTCATGTACAACTGAACGCAAATGTCTCTTCCAGTTTTGAATACTTCAGGACAGGCAGGTCTATTGAGGACTTAAGCTTAACCGTAAACGGAAAAGCGCATGATTATGGGGTATCTTCTCTATATTTGTGGAGAAAAGACGAGCACGATAGTTTTCAATTGCTCGGCGGCTCTATCGATATCAGCAAAGATTCTTTTAACATGAGGATATGGGATAATAATTTAAATCTGGATTCGCTCAGGGTTCAAAGCGAGCATTATAAAGGCATAAAAGTAGCTGATTCATGGGACTCTCTCCAATTAACAGGCATTGCCGGTACAACAGAGACATCTGTGAGCGGGACAGATAGTTCAGTCAAATATTTTGGTAATATTTACGGCATTCGAGAAAAATATAATTTTAATGATGCAATAGAATTAGGAGGGACAATATTAAGAACAGAAAATGAACCTGAATTTTCATATCAAAAAGGGCTGACGTCTTTCCCTTCGGAGAACAATGTAGTATTAACAGATGTTAATTTTAAATTACCGTACGATATTTTGCTTTCCAGTAAATATGCCGCTAGTTACTATATTCCTGACAATAAGGTAAAATCGCATATCAGCGACAAAGATATAGCCGCAGGGCTATCAATCAATAAGAAAAAATGGAATCTTAAGTATGATTATGAATTGATAGGGGATAAGTTTGTATCTGTAGGAAATCCCGCTAATTATCAAGATTATGAAGGAGAGAAGACTTCTTATAATTACCAGATTTTTGATAGTTTATCCATTGGCGCCGGGTTTGAAGAATACCATAATAATGTGGACAACGATCAAGCATTGCCGACTACTGATCATCAAGTTATTTCAACAAGGACTTCTCTTATGTTGCCCTATTCAAATTCATTAAATTTTGGATGGTATAGAGATAAGACTCAAACACATAAGCTTGGCACGGGAGATATAAATAATGCATATAGAATAGATTTATCTTCTCCTTTACGAGCAGGAAGTTTATTACTAACATACGAACGCTTCCAGACAGATTTTCTTGATGCGACCCCTAGCCGTGACATTAATACCTTTGGAATAAATGTATTTAAATTTTTTCAGAATAAGTCTTATTTATCTTTACATCAAGATATGAAAGAGACAAGGGACCAAAGCGTAACAGGCAGGGAGAAAAAATATAATACAGAATTAAGCTACTATTATTATATTACTCAAAAATTAAAGGGGTATATCATTCCAGAGTTTCAGATCACGAAAGGGCCTACGCTTCCTGATAATAGAAATTTAGGTTTTTTAAAGACAGGCGGTGAATACCAGGTAGACTCCAATACTAACGTGACTTTGGAATATAGAATAAGAAGTTATGATTTAAAAACCGGAGGCTCCCCTCCTGATTGGTCAATCTTATGCCGTTTAGTGCGTAACTTTGGCATATCAAGCGAACCGACATGGGGAAAGATAAGAGGCATGGTATTTGAGGATTCGAATGATAATGAAAAGCCGGACGATAACGAACTGGGAGTGGCTGATGCGGTGGTATACCTGGATAAAGACAGAGATGCCGTTACTGATGCCTCCGGATATTTTTATTTTGATAAGGTTGTCCCTGATAACCATAAACTATCTCTTGATACAAACAACTTGCCTATTAACCTCGTATCTAAATCAGTTCCTGAAAAAATTATTATAACCGAAACCAAGGCTACTTCAAATGTGAATTTTCCACTCATGACATTAGGGACTATCCAAGGCAGGGTTTTTATTGACGCAAATAATAACGGCAGTTATGATGAAAGCGAAGACGCTATTTCCGGAATAATTGTTTCTTTGTCCCCCAAAGACATGAAAACGAAAACCGACAGGAATGGCATTTATATATTTGAGTATTTATACGCTGGAACTTATATCGTAAACCTTGATACAAGCGCTATACCTTTAGGGTATCAGTTAATCTCTCCAGAGAGGTGGTCTTTTGACCTTCCTATAGGCGGAAAAATAATAAATAGTAACTTTCTTTTAAAACCGAAACCCGTTCTTTTTGAAACATTCCCCAGCAAGAAGAAAGAATAAAAGCATGATTCTATCCAACATTAATTTATAATATTTCTGATATAATTAACGTTGCCTTATCTTTCTTTCCACTATTTTCAGAGATGGATTCCAGTTTTTGCTTGTATTGAGCATTACTTAAATTCCTAGAAGCATCAGCATAAAGAGAGGCATATTCTTCTACTTGCTTATCCAGTTTTGGGATTACATTTACCGTAACTGTTGCAAAGGTTCTTTCTGAGGATGCTGATGCAGCTGGAATTTCAACTAGGAACATTGAGAAAGTAATGATCAATAAAGCTGTCCAACTAATCCTTTTCATTTTTCACCTCTTCGGTAACCCAGTCACCCTATCCCTCGCAGGGATTTAGGCCTGTGGTTTTGCATCCCAATCTTTCGATTGGTTCGCCTTTTCGGAGGCTATATAACTAAAAAACCTATCGCTTCGGGGTAATTGAAACCTAAACGATAGGCTTAACATTTTATTCATGGCGACTCAGCCATCTTAGCGATTAAACGCTTTAGACCCGAAGCTTTGCGTCCTATTCTTTCGAATAGTTTGCCGTTGTCATGAATCTTTATTCTATTTTTCTCTCTATAATAAGTATACCATAACATATGGTTTTTTCAAGGGATAATGGCAACTTTTTTTAAGGGTATACAAAGTATTTTTATATTAAAATTTGTCATTAATTTTCCACTTTATCAACCTAAACCAATAAAACCCTTGACAGTTCTTGTCTATATGGTATCATATTTCTTAAATTTTCAGGAAAACAAGAAAGGACGATAAAATGAAGATAAGTTATAAGATGAAAATAATTTTTGCAGCGCTGGCATTGTTCTTAATCTTTATCATCGGTATGGGTATAAAGTTTACAAGCGCCCAAATACCTCAGGCGCCTACTGAACAGCCAAAGCAACTTGTCAATGCATTATCCGAACAATCAAAGACGCCTCCTGTGGTTTCTATTGATGAATTTGAATATAAAGGTAGTCTGGACTTTAAGAAGACATGGGTTGTGATTGCTAGCAAAGGCGCAAAAGTGGATTTAACAGCTAGTTCAGAAGTTTTTACTGATTTAGGTTTCGAAAGCACCAAATCCCTTAAAATAGAAAGCAATGTCCCATTAGCCACTCCTCGCTATGAACAAATTATGTATATATTCCCTACGGCGCAGGATTGGACAGTTTATGGAGATTTTATAGAGATATGGGTAAAAGGAGATGACATTGAACAAGAGCCTTGGGGTGGAGAGTTCTCTATTTGTCTTATTGACGCCGGTTCAAAGAAAGACGAGATCTGGCAGTCTACAAGGTGGATAGATAGAAAAGGCGCATGGAAAAAGGTCACTATCTCCCTGGCTGGCAACGGCCAGGGGAATCCATGGCAGCATGCCGAAGATTTTGTCATACCTGAATGGGAAAAAGTTCAAAACGGTGTTTTAGATAAGAATAAAATAAAAGGGATTATGATTAAATCTTTAACTACAGAAGAATCTGCCAGCAAATATCCTAGCCTTACAATCTATGTAGATCATCTGGTAAGGTACTAATGATTAAAAATAAAATAATTATAAGCATAGCGTGTTTATCATTATCTTTTATTGCAGGATGCAGCAGTAAAGAACTTAAAAATAAAGCAGATGTCGTAATCTGGCATTGGATGACAGATAGGCAGGATGCCTTTGAAGAGTTAGCGCGGAAATATAAAGATGAAACAGGCGTTTCTGTAAAATTTTTAGTATTTGCGCCATCAGAAGTTTATGTCCAAAAGATCTGGGGCGCTGCTCAGGCAAATTTATTGCCTGAGATTTACAGTCCTCTTGGAGATGATAGAAAATACACCAGTTTTATTAAAGCTGGCCAAATTGCTGATTTAACTTCGGTAGTGGATGATGAATGGAAAAATAAGATTTTCCCAAAACCTTTAGAACAGAATGTTTTCTCGCCTGATAATGAATGGGGGATTAAGGCAGGTATTTATGGGATTCCTATAGATGTGAATTCCATGGAAATATTTTATAATAAAGACCTTTTTAAAAAAGCAGGCCTTGATCCAGACTATCCTCCAAAAACATGGGATGAATTTATTGAAATAGGGAAGAAACTGCGCCAAGCAGGCATACAGCCTTTTGTAAGCGGGTTTGGCGAAGCATGGCTCGTAGGGGCTTTTGCCGCAAGTTATGAATGGAATATTTTCGGCCAGGATGGAATATTAGCTACTATAAGAGGGAAAATCCCATATACTGACCCGCGGTGGATAAAGATATTAAATATTTACAAAGATATGAGAGACGCTGGCATGTTTGCGTCAGGAATTGTTACTATGGTAAACAAAGATGCCGAGAGAGTGTTTGCTACAGAAAAGGCTGCGATGGCATTGAATGGATCGTGGGGGGTAAATGTGTATTACCAGATGAATCCTAATCTTAATTATGGGGTCATACTTCCGCCTCCCATGTCTGATGGTAAATATCCTATAAAAATTTGGGGAGGAGGCGGGTCCTCTTTCAATGTTAATCTAAAATCTCCCAATAAAGATAAGGCGATACAATTTTTAAGATGGATAACTGATGATAAACAACAGATAGAGTTGTCTCAAAAAACTCATAATATACCTTCTAATAAAAGATGCATTGATGTTTTATCGCCTGTCTTGTATGACTTGGCTAGTAATCTTGATAAAACTTTTCCCAAGCTTCCGATTTTAGAAAATTGGAAAATAGTAAATGCTAAGAATCTTGGTATGCAGGCAGTGATTATAGGAGAAAAAACGCCTGAACAAGTGGCCAGGGAAATTCAAAAAGAGAAAGAAAGAGAGATGAAAGAAAAATAATCTAAAATACAAAAGTTTTTTATGGTATAGGAAAACATAAAACACTTTCCTATGCCCCTGCGAAAATCGCTTAAAGTTATCGCCGAAGGTGATTTTCTTGAAAACCGCGTAGGCTACCTAACGGCAACTTACGCGGTTTTACTTTAAACCAAAATTTTGAGTTAAAACAACTTTACAAAGGATGCGCAGTTGTTTCATTGCACAGATAGGGAATAGATGGGTAAATTATGGACTTTTAATGAAGAAGGGGAATGCGTAATTAAAAAGGCTCACTGTCTGCCGTTGCCTTTTGTGACTATGATGGCTACAGGGCCTCAGTTTTTTTCTGTTTCAGATCAGTTTTTGCGCGGGTTTTCTGGGATTGATTATACAAGGATGTTCGGAGAATTTGATGGCCCGAATTTCCCGAAGGATCAAGGAAGGGTAATCTGGGTGAGGCTAGAATCAGGCGCTCTTTGGCCCATTAATTACGCTCCTGCGAGAAAGATTGAGCCAAAAGAATTTACAGCTACATTCGGGCTTGGCTATGTATCTTTGGAAAATAAAACAGACGCTGTTAAACTATGCGGCAAGATAACAGTATTTGTTCCAATAGGCGATACTGTTGAGTTATGGTTAGTGGAATTAACCAATATAGGAAAACATGCGCAGACAGTTGATATAATACCCACAGTGCCAATTTTTGGAGGGAGCCGCAGTTATGCCGAGTATCACAGGGATGTGGTGAGGCTCTACAATAAATCTATACATGATGAAGCAAGTTCAACTATCATTATATATCCTGGGTTAGAGTGGGTTGAGGGCGATACAGATTCCAGCGATATATGTTATTTTATGCACGCATCTTCATCTGAAGGGGAAAAAGGGGATTATTTTTATTCTGACAGGGAGACTTTTTTAGGGCCGCATTATAGATGGAGCGAACCGCTTTCTCTATCATCAAAGATAAGGCCAAAATATAATACTTTAGGAAAAGAAGCAGTAGGCGCAATAGAATTTTCTGATGTTAAGCTTAGGCCTGGGCAAAGCGTATGTTTTGGAATTATCAATGGGGTTGTTCTTGAAAGGTCAAAGATAAAAACATATACCAAAAAATATAACTACGAAGGGATAAAGCTGGCCAAAGAGAAATTAATAGATTTCTGGCAGAGGCAGGCAGTAAAAAAGATTATAAAGACTCACAGTAAAGATTTTAATATTTCCTGGAATAAATGGTGGCTATATCAGCTGTCAATGCGTTTTTGGTTTGGAAATACAGGCCATCCGCAGTTTGATTATGGGTCAGATTTCAGCGGCTGGCGCGAGATATGGCAGGATATGCTGGGCATGATTTTATTAGGTTTTTTTGAAGTCGAGGGATATTTGAATTATACCTTAACTGGAATCCGGCTTGACGGAACAAACGCTACCAGATTTTTTGCAAGGACAAAAAAATTTGGCTCTGATGAAACAAATGGGCTATGGTGTGATCACCCTTATTGGACTACGCAGACCGCGCTTTTCTATGCAGAACAGCTTGGAGATATAAAATTTTTATTAAAAGATGGAATAAAATATTTTCGCGATATTTATATTCATCGCGGAGACAAGAAAGATGATAAGTGGAAACTAGGCGACATAGGAAATGCAAAGACTAAGAAAGGCGTAGATGCGACAGGCTCCATTCTGGAACATTTACTAATTCAGCTTTTAACTATGTATTTCGATGCAGGCAAGAATGGGCTTCTTAATATCAAGCGAGCTGATTGGAATGATGCAGTTGACCAGGTAAAAGGCGAAAGCGTTACTTTTTCTATGGGATTGGTTCAGGATTTAAATGAATTAGCGGATTATTTAGAAAAGATGCAAGGTTCTCTTAATGTTGATGAAGTAGGGATTTTTAAAGAGGTAAGTTTATTGATAGGAGACAATAAACTTTCTTGGAAGCAAAAAATTAAAAGGTTAGATAGTTATCTTGAAATTGTTGATAACTGTGTATCTGGAGAAAAGATTAGAGTCAAGGTTTCAAAATTAATCGCAGATTTGAGAGAAAAAGCAGTTATTATGAAAAAAAGAATAAATGATACGGCATGGAATGGTGAATATTACGTTGGTTATTTTGATAGAGAAAGCAAGCCTGTAGATACTATATTTAGCAATAAAAAAGAAGATTTTATGATATATCTAATGCCGCAGTCTTTTTCTATAATGTCTTGTGTGGCTGATGGCAAAAAGATAGATATTGTAATAGATTCAGTTAATAAATATTTGCATGACAAAAAAGTAGGCGGATATAAATTAAATTACCCTCCTTATACAAAGTTTGATAAAAAGATAGGCAGGATCACAGGTTTTGCCCCTGGTACTAAAGAAAATAACTCCATATTTAACCACGCTAATCTTTTTTGGATGTATGCTATGCTGAGATTAAAAAGGCCGGATGACGCTTTTAAGGTATGGGATGGAATCAACCCATTAAATCATGAGCAAACTGAGGCAATGATTCCACCATGGCTTCCTGAATATTATATCTCATCAGACAATGTAAACCTAGCTGGCCGGGCAGAATATCCTATGCTTACGGGTTCTGCCGTCTGGACAAGATTACTGTTTGAGCGTTATGTAATGGGCGTGCGGGGCGAAACTAAAGGGTTGAGAATAGACCCATGTCTTCCATCCCAAGCCGAATGGGAGAAGTGCTCTATAGCGTTAGATTTTAGAGGCGCTAGATATAAAGTATCTATTTATAATCCAGGACATAAAAAGGGCACAGGCGTAGCTAAAATGATTGTTGACGGAAAAGAAATAGAGGGGAATCTTATCGTCCCTTTTAAAAGCGGAGCTCATTCTGTAGAGGTAACGTTAAGCTAAGGATAAGAAGAATATATGCAATTTAAATCTTTAAAAAAAGCTTTGCAAATTTAAAAAAATGTGATATAGTATAATAAAACTGAATTTATAATTTAAAGGGAGATAGAAAGAAAATGAGGCCAATCGATTTTACAGAGAAAAGAAGATCTAAGCGATTAGAGTTATTTTTTCCTACCAAGCTCAGATGTGTTTTAAGTGACGGAAAAGAGGAAACAAGCGATGGGATCACTGCGAATGTGAGTTATAGTGGTGCCTATATAAGAGATTTAGACACTAAAGGAATAAAGCCCTATGATAACTTACATATTTCTATGTCAGTTTTAAGAGACGATGCGAGAGATTTTCCATTTTCCCGTCTAATAGGAAAAGCAAGGGTTATAAGAGTTGAAAGAGATGGCATTGCGCTTGAGTTTGATGAAAATATTAATAGGTTGTCTATTGCGAATTGATTTCTTGAGGAGATTTTATGTCTATTAAAAAAGATTCAGTTTTTGAAAATTATTTACTTTCAGACCACGAAAGAAAAAACTTTTCTATACTTGAACTTATCCGTAGAAATGGCCCCCTTACAAGGGCTGATATCTCAAAGGTTACGGATCTTAATATAGTTACCATCTCAAATTATATAACTAATTATATTAATAAGAAATTAGTATTAGAGGGTGGGATGGAATCTTCCACAGGAGGAAGAAAACCAGTGCTAGTTAAATTAAATGAGGCAAGCGGTTATGCAATAGGCTTGGATATTGGACATATGGATGCTAGCGGCGCAAACATGGTTGGGTTGGTTACAAATCTTGCAGGCAATGTGATAAATAAAATTAAAAAGTTTAGGCCAAAGGAAAACATAAATAAACTTATAGACGCATCTTTAGATGTAATAGAAGAGTTATTAAATAAAAAGGAAATACAGAAAGATAAGGTTAAAGGCGTTGGTATAGGTATAGGCGGCGTAATAGATGATAATTTTGGCACGGTAAGAGATATGACAAAGAATGGAATGCGCGTGAATTATACAGCTATAGAAAATAGAATTGAACAGAAATTTGGATTCCCTGCTTTTGTAGGCAATGATGCTACTTTCGCTGCCTTTGGGGAAAAGATGCATGCTTTGCCCATGAACGTAGAAGATGTAATCTATATGTATTCTGATGTTGGGAGCGGCATTATTATAAAAGGGTCTATGTATTGCGGGGCTACTGGCAGCGCGGGAGAATTGAGAATTAATTATCCGCCTCCGAATGGAGAGTATTTGCAGTTTTCAAAGAACATTTCTTTTTTGCTTTCTACAGGCTTGGATTTAGGCCTTGTAAATCAGGCAAAAAAATTAATAAAAGAGGAAGACGTCCAATCTAGTATAATTGAATTTTGCAGTAACAACTTAGATAATTTAGTAACAGAGAATATAATAGAAGCTGCTAAATCCGGCGATACACTTGCAATAGAGCTTTTAGAAGATGCCTCTGTTAATTTGGGCATAAGGGTAGCTTATCTTGTTAATTTATTCAATCCAGAAATAGTGATTATAGGCGGTGGCATTGAAAAAGCAGGAAACCTATTTTTGGAGCCATTAAGAAGAACCATCAGGAAATGGGCATTTGAAGAGCCTGCAAATGTTGTTAAAATAATACCTGCAAAGCTTGGAGAAGATTCTGTGGCGTTAGGCGCAGCAAGTGTTATTATAAGGAATGTGTTTATTCAAGCTTAAAAATCTGGGTTTAAATATATAGGGGCTTTTTTGACCGCGTTCCGAAATTTTGGGACGCGGTTTTTATATATTGAATAGGCGCGTGGATTGGGGTATAATTACAAAGAATATGTATAGGAACAATTTGTTCCTATATACTAATTCATGAATTCCTTAACCAATTTATACTTCCGAAGTGTAATTTACACTTCGGAAGTATAAATTCAGCGGTGACTATGCATCTGGAAGATAGGCCTATAGGTATATTTGATTCAGGGGTAGGGGGGCTTACTGTAGTTAAGCAGATATTTAAGAGGCTGCCTAATGAAGAGATTGTGTATCTTGGGGATACTGCCAGGGTCCCGTATGGCACAAAATCCCCTGAGACAATAAAAAGATTTGCAGTTGAGAATGCGGATTTTCTGATGAAATTTAAGGTTAAGCTTATCGTTGTTGCCTGCAATACTGTTTCAAGCACAAGCCTGGATACCTTAAGAGAAAGATTCAGCATTCCGATAGTGGGCGTTATCAAGCCAGGTGCTGAAAAGGCTGTCCAGATAACAAGAAATAATAAAGTAGGTATTATAGGCACGTATACCACAGTAAGGAGCAAGGCATATGAAAAAGAAATAAAGCATTTCTCCAAAGATATAGAGGTGGTGTCAAAGGCGTGTCCTTTATTTGTGCCTCTTGTGGAAGAAGGCTGGTTAAAGGAAGAGATTACATTTAGTATTGTTAAAAAATACCTTAAGCCGCTTATGGCTGGAAAGATAGATACCTTGATTTTAGGGTGCACTCATTATCCTCTTTTGAAACCCATGATTTCAAAGGCCGTAGGTAAAGGCGTGAAGATAATTGATTCCGCAAGTTCAGTGGCAGACGAGGTTTATAATATCCTGATGAGTTTTGGCGCATTGCGCGAAGGAGCCAGAAAGCCGCGCCACAGATTTTTTGCAACAGACGCAGTTGAGCATTTTGTGAGGGTGGGAGAAAAGTTTTTAGGCGCAAAGATCAGCAAAGCTAAAAGGGCAAATTATGTATGAGATTTTAATAAAAGGAGGATTTTCGAGCGCCCATAACCTTATAGGGTATAAAGGTAAATGCGAGGAATTGCATGGCCATAGCTGGAAGGTGGAAGCAATATTCCAGAAAGACAGCCTGAATGATATAGGGATATCAGTTGACTTTGTTTTGCTCAAAGCCAGATTAAAAATAGTCCTTAAAAAATTAGACCACGTTTACCTTAATAAGCTGGATATCTTTAAAAAACAAAATCCCTCAGCAGAAAATATAGCAGGTTTTATCTACGCTAAGCTCAAGAGCTCCATCAAAGAAAAAGGCCTGATTCTAAAGTCAGTATCCGTGTGGGAGTCAGACACCTCCTGCGCGACTTATTATGAAAAGCTATAAGTCGTAAGTTTTAAGTTATAAGCTAAAAAATAAAAACCTTTTTGAATCCATAGCTTACAGCTTAAAACTTAAAGCTTATAGCTGAATTCTATGAGAATTATATATAATCTCGCATTTATAATTTTCGGTATATTTTACCTGCCGTATTTTGTGGTTACAAGGCGTTATAGATATGGCATGAAAGATAGATTTGGGTTACTGCCTGAAAAGATAAAATCTGTTTGTTCAAAAACCAAAATTATCTGGGTGCATGCTGTAAGCGTTGGAGAGGTTAAAGCAGCAGGTATCCTGGCGCCTCTTTTGAGAAGAGCATTCCCGTCGCACACACTTCTTTTTTCAACCGTTACCCATACCGGGAATAAGGTCGCTAAAACCATAGCTAGCGGGAATGAAGGCGTGTTTTTTCTTCCGTTTGATATAAGTTTTATAGTAGATAGAGTTGTGAAAACGGTTAAGCCAGAGATATTTATTTCTATGGAAACAGAACTATGGCCGAACCTGATACTTTCGCTTTACAAAGCAGGTTCAAGGCTTATATTAGCGAACGGAAGGATTTCAAACAGGTCTTATTCAAGATATAAAAAAGGTAAATTTTTCATATCAGGTCTTCTGAAGAAATTTTCTCTTATATTAATGCAGTCAGCCCAGGACGCAAAGAGGATTATTGCTCTCGGCGCGCAAAAAGAAAAGGTCTTTGTAACAGGCAATCTGAAATTTGATATCCCTCTCTTAAATTTTGACACTAAAAGAACAGAACTCAGAAAAAAGTTAAATCTTAATGAAAACGAGATTTTAATTATTGCAGGCAGCACGCACAAAGGAGAGGAAGAGGCTATAATAGATTGTTTCGCGAGATTAAAAAAGGAGCATGATAATATTCGGCTTCTTATTGCGCCGCGCCATATAGAACGCGCCGGAGAAATAGAAAAGCTTATATTGAGATATAATTTTCTAACTGTAAGAATATCAACCTTAAACCTTAAACCTGAAACCTTAAACCAAGAGGCAGTCTTTATTTTAGATATCATCGGCGAATTGAGATCTATGTATTCTGCTTCAGATATAGTGTTTATGGGAGGCAGCCTTATTAAAAAAGGCGGGCAGAATCCAATAGAGCCAGCCAGCCTTGGGAAACCGATAATATTCGGCAGATATACTTTTAATTTTCATGATGTGACAAAAATATTTCTGGAAAATGTTTCAGGCATAGAAGTAGATAACAAGGAAGGGCTTTATTCAGCTATAAGATTCCTATTGAATAACCCGGAAGACAGAAAAAGACTTGGCATAAATGCCAAAGATACCATTAATAAAAATTCAGGCTCCAGCCAAAGAACAATAAGCCTGATTATTAAATAAACGCTGATACCATTTGTAATGCTTTCAGTGTGAACTTACTCCCCTCACCTTAAAACCCTTAGGGGTGGGGGTACGATGTCTATTCCCATTCCCGAGCAATGAAATAAAAATACTTTAATAATATAAAAGATATGCTATAATCTTAAGTGTGAAAAGGGGTATCTATGCTTACCAAGAATGATGCGACAAAAACTATACAGGCCAATATAGAAGAAATCAAGAAATATGGAGTTAAAAGGATAGGGATTTTTGGTTCATTCGCAAGAGCTACGCAGAATAATAAGAGCGATATAGATATACTTGTAGAATTTGAAAAGGGCGAAAAGATATTTGATAATTATATGGAGCTTAAATTTTACTTAGAGAGGCTATTGCGCCGTAAAGTCGATTTAGTGATTAAGGATGCAGTAAAGCCAAGGATAAAGCAAGCTGTTTTGAGAGAAGTGGCTTATGCGAGATTATAAGCTTTATTTAGATGATATATTGCAAGCTATTAAAAAGATAGAAAAATACACAAAAGGCCTGTCTTCGAAAGAACTAAAGAAAAACGATTTAGTTGTAGATGGCGTTGTTAGAAATCTAGAGATTATCGGTGAAGCTGTAAAGAATATCCCTTTGCATATAAAAGATAAACATCCTGATATTGAATGGAAGAAAATCTCAGGCTTAAGAGATATATTGGCACATGAATATTTTGGCATAGATTTGGAAATATTATGGGATATAATCAAAAATAAACTACCTGATTTTAAGACAGAAATTTCTCGCCTATCCTAAAGACAGTAACTGACCTAATGTGATAATTTTATATTGAGATTAAACAAGGCATGTGATATGGAACAAGTCCTTATAAAAGAAAATAAATATAATGGCCGTTATGTAGCAATAAAGGATTTTGGCGACAGCACTGTTATTGCTGATGATAAGGATCCCAAGAAAGCCTACGATAAGGCAGTAAAACAAGGATATTCTAATCCTGTGATACTTTTTATTCCTGCCAAAGATATTGTCCAGATATATTAGCTGGAACTTTCGAAGATTCCCCTACTTTGTGGATAATTTGATGATATGATAAAAGGTCCTTCGCTTCGCCTATAATGCTCCTATTCGTCGCATTATTAGGCTAGCTCAGGATCAAAGTCGCCAAAGGCGACTTTGGCGCAGAAGAAGGGAGTTAATTTAGGGATTTTCACATAACCCTAAATAGCGCGGCAGATTAAGGCGTAACTTGTTGATTTTATAGGAATTACCGCTTTTTACTAGATCTTACCAGAGTTAGCTGTATCTTTCCAGTTTTACTCCTCAATTCCTACAATAATTCTTTTAAGCGACTGCATAGAAATAATTAAAAAACGTTGATACCATTAATCTTTACAATTTCTTCTAAATATACTATCATATATCAAATATAGTCTAAATATATGAACAATGTAAGGAACGGTTTCAAACCGTTCCTTACAAATACAGAACGCAGGGGATATGATTTTTAGAAGAATTATTTTTTTATTTTGCATTCCGTTTTCATTTATATATTTCTTTATTATATCTATGCGCAATATTCTTTATAATGTAAATATTTTCAGAAAATATAAGATTAACGCAAAGGTTATAAGCGTTGGGAATATTACGTGGGGAGGGACAGGGAAGACGCCTGTGGTTGCATTTATTGCAGATATCCTTGCCAAGAAAAATCACAGAGTAAGCATTTTGATAAGAGGATACGGGAATGATGAATCAGAGCTTCTCCCTAAATTAACTTCAAATGTGCCTGTGTTTGTTGGAAAAGACAGGGTCGCAAGAGGCTTTGAAGCCATAGAGAGCAATCTTTCGGATACTATTCTATTGGATGATGGGTTTCAGTATGTCCGGTTGAGAAGAGATTTGGACATAGTATGTGTAGATGCTGTAAAACCTTTTGGGAATGGCTGGGTGATACCAGCAGGGACATTGCGCGAAGGCCTTAGCTCTCTTAAAAGGGCAGATATTTTTTTAATCACAAAAGCGGATTTAGTTTCCAAAAAAGATAAATTGGAAAAGCTGGAAAGGAAATTAAGATCTATAAATCCAGGAGCCATTATTGCAAAAGCCATACACAGGCCTTTATGTTTCTATAGACTTATAAATGAAGAAAATGGGCCTTTTCCGCCTCGTAGGAGTTTTGCGGCCACCTACGAAGTGGAAAAGGTGAATATAAGGGAACTACAGAATAGAGAGTTTGCGCTGGTTTCAGCAATCGGCAGCCCAGAATGTTTTGAAAAGACAATCCTGCGCCTGGGATTAAAAATTAATAAACATTTTGTTTTCAGAGATCATCATGGATACATAAAAGAAGATATTGCTCATATAGAAGATTATTGCAGAAAGAATAATATAGATACAGTTATTAGTACCGAGAAGGATGCTGTTAAGTTAGAGAAACTTTTTCCACCTCGCAGGAGTCCTGCCTGTCCCGAGCGAAGCCGAGGGACGGCCACCTGCGAGGTGAAAAAAGACGCGGTCAAACTAAAAAGCTTAAAGCTTACAGCTTATAACTTACAGCTCTTAGTGTTAAAAGTGAGGCTGGAGATAATTGAAAATGAAGATGGATTTTATAATAGACTTTTTGGGATTTATAGCAGTTAGATCCTTTAGTATTTTTTTATGGCGTATTCCGCTGAGGCCTAGCTTGTGGATAGGAAGGCGTATGGGGGATATTGTATATCACGCCAATCTGAAACGGAGGATGATCGCGTACGCTAATTTAAAAGCAGCGTTTCCAGAGAAATCTTCCAGTGACCTCAAAAGGATAAATAGGGCTCATTTTGAAAATTTAGGCATGAACGTAATAGAGTTATTAAAACTGCCTTTTATGGCTAAGGATTATCTGAAGCGCCATGTAAAACTTGAAAACGTAGATTCTCTTAAATTCAGCATGGAACAAGGAAAAGGCGTAATAGTCCTTACTGCTCATTTCGGGAACTGGGAGATAGCATCTCTTGTTGCAAGTTTAAATGGTTATACCATGTCTGTATTTGCGCGCGAGCAGAAATATGAAAGATTAAATAATCTCCTGAATCAATTCAGGCAGTCAACGGGTTGTAAAGTTATAACAAAGGGTTTTTCGATAAAAGACATAATCAGAACTCTGAATGATAACGGCATAGTTGCCATGCTTTCTGATCAGGATGCAGGCGCAAACGGCGTATTTGTAAATTTCTTCAACAGGCCTGCTTCAACTGCCCAGGGCATAATAGCTTTTGGTTCAAAGACAGGCGCAGAGATTCTTCCTTCGTTTATCTGGAGAGTCGGGGTTGATAAACATATAGCCAGGGTGGGGGATCCGTTTAAGCTTGTAAATACAGGAGATAAAGAAAAGGATGTAAAAGTTAATCTTCAAAGGATAGTAGATATCCTGGAAGATTATATAAGGAAATTTCCTGAACAATGGTTATGGGCTCATAAGAGATGGAAAAGTACGCCTCAGCGAAGCGTATTGGTTCTGGGAGACGCTAAAGCAGGCCATCTTAATCAGGCAATAGGAGTGGCAGAAATGGTTGAGGATGCCCTAGGTTCAAGACTTAAGGCTAGATCCATAGAGGAGAAACCTATTGTTAAAATCCAAGTTATAGATATGAAATTTAAAAATAAATTCATGAAGATAATTTTAAACCTTTCCAGCGTTTTTGCCTCCAGAAGATGCCAGGGATGCTTGAGATGCCTTAAATTCTGCCTGACAAAAGAATCCTTTGAGGCTGTAAAAAATAAATACGCGGATATTATTATTTCTTGCGGGGCCTCTACTGTTTCGGCGAATATATTTTTAAAATATGAGAATAACGCCAGAAATGTTGTAATAATGAAGCCAGGGTTTGCTCGCGGCAAGAAGATAGATTTAATTATTCTTCCGCTCCATGATTATAACCTGTCCAACTTCGCAAGTTGCCCAATTGGGCAACTTGCGAAGTTGGACAGGTCTAATATACTGGTAACTGAAGGGGCGCCGAATAGAATCCGAGTCATGAACGATGAGCGACGAGCGACGAACAATGGGATAGGCTTGCTTATAGGCGGGGATGCGAAAGGATTTCAACTGAATAAAGGATGGGTTGAAAAAGTAGTAGATGCGCTTATAAAGATTAGTGAAGAGAAAGATCTCGATATATTTGTTTCTACATCCAGAAGGACTTCTCCAGAAATAGATAGATTATTAAAAGAAAAATTGAGCGATAATAAGCGCTGCAAATTACTTATTATCGCAAATGAAAAAAATATAGATGGCGCTGTAGCTAATATATTTGGGTTAAGCGATATCTTGATAGTTTCTCCGGAAAGCGTTTCAATGATATCAGAGGCAGCCAGTTCGGGTAAGAATGTAATAGTTTTTGGTGAAAAGTTAAAGGTTAAAGGTGGAAAGGGAAAATACATGCGCATGGTTTTAAATCTGGAAAAACAGGGTTATATAAAAACTGCAGAGCCTGACGAGATTTATGATAAGATAAAAGAAATATTGGAAACAAAGCCTGAGGTTAAGAGGCTGGATGATAGAGAGAAAATAGTAGAAAGGCTAAAAGGGTTAATTTAGATCTGGGCAGACCAAAAAATACTATGAACATTCTTCAGATACTTCCAAAACTTGATGTGGGCGGGGTAGAGACAGGCACAATTGATTTGTCTAAAGAATTAGTTAAGAGAGGGCATAAGGTTATTGTTGTGTCCGGAGGAGGGCAGCTTGTAAAGAATTTAATAGAAATGAAAGTTAAGCATATAGAGCTACCTGTCCATAAAAAATCCCCGTTTACAATAATAGACTCTATTAAAAAATTGGAAGCTATTATAAAGGATGAGCGCGTGGATATTGTGCATAGCCGCTCTAGGGTTCCTAACATTATCGCATTTTTTGCAGCCCGGCACACAGGCACCAAGTTTATCGCAACTGCTCATGGCTATTATTCGAATCATTTTATAAGCCGCATAACAGGATGGGCAAGGTTTGTAATTGTGGCAAGCTCTGTTATAGGCCGGCATATGATAGAGGATTTTAAAGTGCCTTATGAAAGGGTAAGGCTGATCCCCAGAGGCGTGGATCTTGATAAATTCAAATTCAAGATGCCTAGCGCTTCTTCAAAATCAGAGTATAAAATAGGAATTATAGGCAGAGTTACTCCTATAAAAGGCCATGTATTTTTTCTGCAGGCAGCAGCAAGGGTGATAAGGCTGTTTCCTAAGGTTAAAGTTTTGATCGTAGGAGATGCGCCGAAAGATAAGCCTGGATATATGGAAAAATTAAAATCTCTTACAAAACAGCTTCAGATGGAAAAGTCCGTAGAATTCCTTGGGCCTCAATATGATATACCAAAGATTATGTCTGAACTTGACCTATTGGCGCTTCCCTCAGTAGGCCAGGAGGCATTCGGCAGGGTAATTATTGAAGCAAGCGCGAGCGGCGTGCCTGTTATAGCCACGCGCATAGGCGGAGCAATAGAAATTATAGAGCATGAACATACTGGGATACTGGTGAGGCCGGGGGATATATTTGAAATGGTGAATTCAGTGATAAGAGTATTGAAAGATAGGGAATTATCTAAAAACCTGGCCACAGAAGCAAGGAAAAAGATAGAACGGGAATACAGCCTAGTAAAGATGGCAGAGGATACTATTAAAGTCTATGAAGAGGCCTGTAAAAAAAAGAATATACTTATTATAAAACTTGGGGCAATAGGCGATGTGATACTTATAGTCCCGAGTTTAAGGGCCTTGAGAGATAATTTTCCAGACGCTCGCATAAGCGTTCTGATAGGGCCTGAGTCCAAACACATACTTAAAAACTGCCCTTATATAGATGAGTTGATCCTATATGACAGGAAGGGCCGCGACAAGGGCCTGAAAGGGTTATTAAAGACATCAGGTATTTTAAGGCGCAAAAATTTTGATATGTCTATAGATTTTCAGAACAATAAAACGAGCCATATAATTTCATGGCTTGGCGCCATTCCGGAAAGATTTGGTTACGATAACGCTAGGTTAAGTTTTTTTGTAAATAACAGGATAAAGTACCTTAAGATAAAAGCAACGCCTCTCGTGGAACAATTTAGGCTGCTCAAGAGCATAAATATAGATACTATGAATACCTCCAGGTATCTTGAGATATGGCCTTCCAAAGAAGACTTTTCGTATATAGACAAATTATTGAAGAATGCGTGGGTTAGCAGCAGCCAGATACTGGTTGGGATCAATATCGGTTCAAGCCATAGATGGGAAACAAAGAGATGGCCTTTGAAAAATTTTGCAAGGCTCTCTGATATGCTGGCTGAAAAGGATATAAGGGTGGTTCTTACAGGTTCAAAGGATGCTATGGATAGCGTGAAAGATTTTATAAAGATATCTGGCATAAAACCTGTGAATGCGGTTGGCCTGACATCCATAACGCAGCTTGGCGCTTTGATAAAGAGGTGCAGAGTTTTTCTGACAGGCGACAGCGCTCCTATGCATGTTGCTTCTAGCATGGGAGTTGATTTTATAGCGTTGTTTGGCCCGACTGACCCTGCCAGGCATTTTGAGCCGACCGAAAAAGGGATTGCTATAAGAAAAGATTTAAGATGCAGCCCGTGCTATAAGTCTAAATGCAAGCGCAATGTATGCATGGAGCGCATTAGCGTTGAGGAAGTGTATAAACTGGTGATGGAGAAAATAGAATTTTAACTAAAATCAGCTTTAAGTTATAAGCCGTAAGCTGTAAGAAAAACTTATAACTTACAGCTTAAAACTTATAGCTTTACTTATGCGTATTTTACTTTTAACAACTCATCTTAATATCGGCGGGATCACTACGTATACTATTTCGCTTGCCAAGGCATTGAAGTTAAAAGGCCATGAAGTTTTTGTTGGATCCAATGGCGGCATGCTCGCGCCTGAACTGGCGCATTCCGGCATTTCTCATATAAATATAGGCATTCTTACAAAATCTGAGTTAAGCCCGAAGGTTTTCAGGGGTATTTTTGAAATTTCAAAAATAGTAAAAAGGCTTGGCATAGATATTGTGCACAGCCAGACAAGGATTACGCAGGTGGCAGGTTTTTTTGTATCAAAATTATGCGGAATTCCGCTGGTTACCACGTGCCATGGGTTTTTTCATAAAAATATAGGGAGGCTAATATTACCCTCATGGGGAGAAAAGGTTATTGCAATAAGCGATGCGGTAAATGAAAATCTTATAAATTATTTTGGGGTAGATAAAGATAGAGTTTCTTTAATATATAATGGCATAGAGGTAAAAAGGTTTCTTAGAGATTTTTCAGAAGAAGAAAGATATAGGCTTAAAGACAAATTTGGGGTAAAGAGAGGCTATAGCGTAATCGGTATGATATCAAGGTTTACTCCTGACAAAGGCCACGACGTGCTTTTGTACGCGCTTTATGAGATACTCAAAGAAAAGCCTAATGTGCAGCTTGTGTTTGTGGGCGATGGAGATAAAAAACAGGATATAATGAAACTTAGCCAAAGGCTTAATCTAACAGAAAACGTGGTATTTGTTAAGCCGCAGATAAGCACAGTGAATAGCCTGGCTATAATGGATGTTTTTATGTTTACGCCTAAAAGGCGCGAAGGCCTGGGCCTGGCGCTTTTGGAAGCGCTTGCTTCAGGAAAGCCGGTAGTGGCAACAGATGTGGGAGGCGTATCAAGCATTGTTGAGAATAACGTAAACGGGTTTCTTGTAGAGCCGTCTAAACCAGCGCTTCTGGCAGAACCTGTTTTGAGATTATTAAAGGACAAAGCGCTTTACGCAAGGATGGCGCGCTCAGGAAGAGAGATAGTGGTTAAAAAGTTTTCTATAAGTGGGATGGCGGATAAAGTCGAAGAGATATACAAAATGTTGGTTTAAAGTTTAAGGTTTAAAGTTAAAGGCATATCTGGGAGGTAAAGGATGAAATTCAGGACATCAGGGTATAGAAAATTTATAATTTTATTTGTTGTTTTGGTTCTTTTAACCGCTGGGTTTTTATGGGTTAAGGCGCAGTATGTCGTGCCGATTATTATGTACCATAATATCGATGAGAATAGCCTAACTTCAAGGCTGAGCGTTTTGCCAGATAGTTTCAAAAGACAGATGTGTTTCCTGAAAAATCACCATTATAACGTTGTGAAACTTGAAGACCTTGCTAATATGGTTAAGAAAAATAGATTTCCATCAAAGACAATTGCCATTACCTTTGATGATGGGTATGAAAATAATTATACAAGCGCGTACCCTGTTTTAAAGAAGCTTGGCTTACAAGCCACGATTTTTATAATTCCTGCAATGATAGGTACCGATGGTTATCTGACATGGGGCCAGGTTATAGAGATGTCCGAAAGCGGATTTATTGCAATAGGAAGCCATACCATGACTCATCCCTGGCTCCCTACTCAGCCAACCCAGAAGCAGGATTCTGAAATAAGGGATTCTAAATTTGCAATAAAGAGCCATTTAAATAAAGAGATAGGCGCTTTTAGCTATCCTTTGGGCGGGTTTAATAAAGATGTCAGGGAAAAAGTTATAAATGCAGGATATAATATCGCAGTTGCTACAAATCCTGGTAAAAGATATCCAAAACACGATTTATTTGCTATGAAACGGCTCAGGATATCCAGCACTTCTGACAATCTATTTGTATTCTGGTTTGAAATAACAGGGTTTTACACCTGGATCAAGGAACATAGAGACAAGGATTAAAACAACTTTACATTTTAACAATGTTAAAATGTAAAGTTGTTTCGATTTAGGGTTTATATGAAACGCATACTTATTGTAAATGTTAACTGGCTTGGCGATACGCTTTTCGCCACGCCTCTTATAAGAGCGGTACGAGAGAAACATCCAGACTCATATGTCGCCATTCTGACGCATCCCAGATGCTATGAGATATTGGAGGGGAACCCGAATATAAATGAAATAATAATCTATGACGAAAAAAAACAGCACAAAAGCATCTTAAGAAGATTTTCAATAATAGCCTATCTCAGGTCAAAAAGATTTGACACAGCCTTTATACTGAAAAAATCTTTAAGCAGGACTCTTCTATTGCTGTTTTCAAAAATACCTGTGAGGGTGGGATACAAGTCCAAAAGGGCAGGGTTTTTATTGACCAAAAAGGTTGATGTTCCGCTAGAGGAATTGCATAAGGTGGAATATTTTTTAAACCTTGCAAGATCAGCCGGCGTAGAAACTAAAAATAAAAATTACGAAATCTTCATTTCCGACAAAGACATAAAAAAAGGAGAGAAGGTTTTAAAAGACGCGGGGATAAAAGATAAAGGATTCGTAGCTCTTAACGCAGGAGGTAACTGGGATCCTAAAAGATGGCCTGCTGAGAATTTTGCAAAATTAGGCGATAAAATATTTGAAAAATTATGCATGAGTGTTGTCCTGACAGGCGCAAAAAAGGATATTATCCTGGCTAAAGCTATATCAGGTTTAATGAAACACAAACCTTTTATACTGTGCGGGAAGACTGATTTAAAAACGCTGGGAGCTGTTTTTAAAAAGGCCATATGCGTTATTTCAAATGATTCAGGCCCGATGCATCTTGCAGCTGCAGTCAGTGCGAATGTAATAGCAATCTTTGGGCCTACCTCGCCTAGATTAACAGGCCCATACGGCGGCGGAAAATATAAAATCCTGCATAAAGATATAGGCTGTAAAATCCCGTGTTATAACTTTAAATGCAAAGATAATAAATGCATGAAAGCAGTAACAGTGGAAGAAGTGATGGAAGCGATTATGCGATTATGCAATTAAGCGACTGAGTAATCGCCTGATAGCTCAATCGCTTAATAGCCAAACATAATATGAAACTCAAAAATATACATAAAATTTTATTTATCACTCTTAGCAATATCGGGGATGTAATTTTGACGCTTCCTGTTTTGTCCAGCCTGAAAGATAATTTTCCAGATGCAATTATAGATGTTGTGGCAGGGCCAAGGCCTGAGCAGGTTTTTAAAAAAGACCCCAGGGTTAGCAGAGTTTTTGTTTATGATAAACATGCCAGGTTAAAAGATAAAATGACGTTTGTAAAAAAGCTTAAGGCTGAAAAATATGACCTGGCAATTGATATGAAGTTAAGCCTTCTGCCGGTACTTATCGGGGCGAAAAACAGGTCGGGTTTATTTTCCGGAAATAGATCGGGAATAAAACATAAAAGATTAATACATTTGGACAGCTTGAGGCCTTTTGGAATAACATACAGAAAACAAAAAAATATTTACATAGACGAGGGCTCCAGAGACAAGATAGAAAAGATCCTGCAAGATAGCGGGGTCAAACATGCGGATATTCTTATAGGAGTGAGCCCTGGAAGCAGGAGCCATTTGAAGCAGTGGAAAAAAGAAAGGTTTATAGATATTATAAGTAATATCCTGGGAAACCCACAGCATAAGGTTATTTTAATAGGCGATATAAATGAGGCGGGATTGTCAAAAGAAATTGCGGGCGCAGTAAAACATCCCGGCCTTATTGATTTAACAGGGAAGACGAGCCTGAATGAGCTTTTCGCGCTTATAGAAAAATTCAATTTACTTTTGACATGCGATAGCGCTGGTATGCACATAGCTTCTGACCTTGGAGTAAAGGTTGTGGCGATATTTGGACCGACTGACCCTAGTGAATACGGCCCGACAGGCGATAAAGATATAGTGATACGTAAACTTCTTAAGTGTTCTCCGTGCAAAAAGGCTCAGTGTAAATTTGAAACGCACGAATGCATGGCAGCTATTAGCGCAGAGGAAGTTTTAGCGGCGGTAAATAAAATATTATATGTATAGTATAAAACGAATACTTATTACACGGACTGACAGGATAGGCGATGTGGTGCTGTCTCTGCCTGCGATAAAGGCCGCAAGGCTAGCTTTTCCTGGCGCTTATATTGCTGTTATGGTTCAGCCGAGAATGGATGATATATTAAAAGGCAATCCGTATATTGACGAAGTAATAGTGTATGACAAAAATAAAAAATATAAAGGGATATTAAAGAATCTTAGTTTTATAAAATGGCTTAAGGGAAAAAGGTTTGATACAGCTTTAATATTTCATTCAACTAAAAGGATAAATCTTCTTTGTTTTTTAGCGGGTATTCCAAGAAGGATAGGATACGCAAGAGGCAAGGCTGATTTTTTACTCACAGATAAAATAGAATATACAAAAAGGTTAGGCGAAAAACATGAAGCTGAGTATTCGCTGGATATACTGCGCCATATAGGGATAGATCCTGAATTTTCTAACCCTTTTATATATGTCCAAAATAAAGATGAGGGGATCGCAGGAGAAATGCTTAAAACCTTTGGCATAAGCAATGGGGAAAGATTTATAATCCTTCATCCCGGGGCGAGTTGCGCGTCCAAGATGTGGCCTTTGGAAAATTTTGCAAAATTAGGAGACATGCTTATAGAGAATTTAAAAATAAAAGTCATGATTAATTTAGCGCCTGATCAGGCAGGGTTGGGAGAAAGAGTAAGAGGCATGATGAGAAATAAGCCTATTTTTTTCTGCGGGAAGACCACGCTTGGAGAATTAGCTGCATTATTCAAGAAAGCAAGTTTAGTTATATCAAATGACTCAGGCCCTAGCCATATTGCAGCAGGAGTGGGGGCGCCTATTATTTCTATATTCGGAAGAAATCAGTTAGGCCTTAGCCCTGTTAGATGGAAGCCTATTGGAAAAAAGGCTATAGCTATTCATAAAGATATTGGCTGCGTTGAATGCCTTGCGCATGATTGTAAAAAAGGTTTTTTATGCCTTAAGGCAATAAGAGTGGAAGAGGTGTTTGAAGAGGTAAAGAGATTATTAAATATTTCAGTTATAAGCTGTAAGTCTTAAGCTATAAGCAAAATCTTACAGCTTAAAGCTTATAACTTAAAGCTGTAAAGGGAGCATATGAAACAAAGATATTTATTAATATTTTTCTTGGTTATTGTTATTTCTGGCTGCGGGGTTACATCAAGTTATAAGATTAAAGAAAAAAAACCGGAGGAGATTAAGATAGAGGCTCCTAAGCCTCAACTGCGAGTCGGGGAAAAATTGACATATAAAGCAGAGTGGATGGGTATGGATGTGGGATTTGCTACACTTGCAGTAAAAGAGATTACAGAGATTAACGGCCGTGAGGTATATCATATAGTCGCGAAAGCAGAGACAATTTCTTTTGCGGCAAAGCTTTTTCCGGTAAAAGATGATATATCTACTTATCTAGACACAAAAGAGCTTTATCCTGTAAGATTTGATAAAAAACAGAAAGAGGGCAAGAAACAGAAAGATGAATATTTGGATTTTGATCAAAAAAACGGAAAGGCAATCAGCGTTTCAAGAATTACGAACCAGAAAAAGGAATTCAATGTGCCAAAGGGCGTACAGGATCCGGTGAGCTGTATTTATTATTTCAGGCTAAGCAATGTAAATCCAGGCGAAGCGCTTTTTGCAAATGTGCACATGGATGATAAAAACTGGTTTTTAGAAACAAGAGTAATGAACAGAGGGATTGTGAAGATTAAAGATATAGGGAATTGGCAGGCGTTTATGGCGCAACCTATGTCCTGGTTTCAGGGAGAACTTAACAAAAATGCAAAGGTCAGCATATGGTTTTCAGCAGACGAGCAACGTATCCCGCTCCTTATAGTAGTGCAAAGCAGCATCCCATTGGTAGGCACTGTAACAATAACTTTGCAAAAAATAGAGTAGGGGAGGGTTTAAAACCCTCCCCTACACAAACAGTCAGGCAAAGTCAATAGTTTTATGCGGCAAGCGCACAATGTTCCTCTATAACCTGTATCCTTACCGGCAAGTTATTCGGTATTCTCTCTATGTTTTTAAATATAAGCTAGCGTTTATCGTGCCACCTTTCATTTAAGAACCTGCACATCACATAGCTCATGTTTGCCTAAAAACGGGTATTTTTTGATACTTTTCGAGGGTTTTCCGACGAGAAGCTTATGGGGAAGTCGAAAAGTGTGGTGGCAAATAACAACATAAAAAGCAAAATATATCTTGACAAGCTCCCATGATAAAGGTAAAATATTATAAAATAAACGTGGGAGGGCAAATGTTTCCTAAAATATCAAGAGTAAAGAAGGGTAAACAAGTATATGAATATTTGAGGCTGGTAGAAAGTTACCGTACGAAAGGCAAAAAGAAACAGCGTGTTGTAGCGAATTTGGGCGCAGTGGAATCGTTAAAAGGCAGTCTTGACGGGATAGTTGACAAATTAAGAGAGTACTGCAGCGAAAGATATGTTAAGCCAAATGAAATAACGGCTGACGAGATGCCGACCTGGGGGACGGTGCTGGTGGCCAGGAAGTTATGGAATGATCTTAAGATAGGCAGGATTATAAAGAGGCGATGTTGCGAATGGACAAAGGGAACAGATATAGAAACCTCTGCATTTGTATTGGTGGCAAGCAGCTTAATCAAGCCGTCGAGCAAACATGGATTAAGCTGGTGGTTAGATGAGAGTTACGTATGTGGTAATGACGGGAAACGGATATTGCCGGATTGGCGCCAAGGGGTAACGAAAGAGAAACGGGTTCGCATAAGCTGGAAACAATTAAAGCAGTGGTACCGGGTATTGAATATATTACTTAGGCATAAGGAAGAAATAGAAAAAGACATCTATGATAATTTAGTAGATTTATTTGGATTAAAAGTAGATGTGGTGTTCTATGACATGACGAGCCTGTATTTTGAAGGGGAAGGCCCTGAAGGCCTGGCGGAATATGGGAAATCAAAAGATGGGAAAAACAGGAATCGACAGATATTGCTTGGGATAGTAATGGCCAGCGGCTGGCCGGTAGCCCACCATGTATTTAGCGGCAATAGCAGTGAGAAGAAAACCGTACCTATAATTATAGGGGATTTGAAGAAAAGATTTGAGATAGAAAAAATAATATTTGTTGGTGATAGCGGGATGGTAAGCCCTGAAAATATTGAAGAAATAGAAAGGCAGGAATACAAATATATAATCGCGCAGAAACGCCGCAGGAACAACGAGGTTGAAAAAGTTCTGGCAGATAATTCTGATAAATGGTTAATATGTGAAAAAGGTACAAAGGTTAAGGAGGTAAATATTATTGAGGGGACAAGACATTTTGTTGTCCACAGTGAAGGTAGGCAGGCATACGAGCATTCGATACTTGAAAATAATGTCCAAAAGACCAGGTGCAATTTAGAGGAGTTAAAAAAAGGCCTTGATAAAGGCCTGATAAAGAAGCCTGAAAATATAGGTTACAGAATATCCTCGGTTTTGCATGAAAGAAAAGGTTACCGATATTTCAGTTGGGAAATAACGAAAGAGGGGAAATTACGGTATTGGCAGGACGAAGAGAAGATGAAGAAAGAAAAGGCAATAGAAGGAATATATGTGCTTAAAAGCAACGATAAAAATATAAGGCCGCAAGAAGTAGTTATAGCTTATAAGGAACTTTGTAATGTGGAATCTTTATTCCGCGAATTTAAAGATGTGCTTGAAGGACGTCCGATATGGCATCAGACACCAGAAGGCACAAAGGCGCATATATTTATAAGAGCGCTGGGATATTTACTTGATACGGCATTGCATAAAAAGATGGAAGCAGCTGGAGTTAATCTTACGGTAGAAGAAGCAATAAAAAGTCTTGAGCAGGTAAAAATAGCGGAGTTAAAATTGAATGGCGAAAGACGGCAGATTGTAACAGGGGCAAAGTATTATGCAGGAGCTGTTCTTAAATCCGTAGGGCTTTCCGGTTACAAGAATCTTTTACCTGGGATGATATAATGAAATCAGCAAAAATTACAAAAAATGGCAAATGTGGTGGCAAACTTTAAACTGCTTCCGTCGAGCACATGGTTATTTTAGGCAAACATGAGCTAAGGAGGAAAGCCGAAAGAGCCCTTCAAGTGACAAGAGAAATACTTGAAGATAAACTCAAGCTCAAGCTTCATCCACAGAAGGCCAGAATAGCCCATGCCTTCTTTGACGGATTTGAATT
>MNVP01000068.1 GCA_001871815.1 Candidatus Omnitrophica bacterium CG1_02_40_15 | reverse complement strand
ATCACACCTATATCTTACTGACTGCTTTATCACCCAATCCATCACCAATCAGTATAAAGGCTTCCCCGTTTATTTGGCGGGTCGCCAGATATAAATGCCACCACGAGTTCACTCATTCGTTACGGGCTGGATGTTCGCATTACCACTCTTCAGATTTTACCTCACGGTAAACACCCTGCGGTTAGCTACAACACCCGAAGTGGGAACTGTGTTGATAGGACTTTAACCTATTGGTAAAGAGCGTTACGTGGCACACAAATAAAACCCCGCCCTTTTGAAAATATATTTAAGCGTTATTATCAAAAGGGCGGGGTATATAGCTTTCCTTTATTATCTATTTATTGCTGCGCTGCTGGAGCTGGCTGCTTAGGAACATCTCCTACTTCTTTTATCTCCATAGCATCCCTGTTTAAATCATACATCTTACTAGGATCCATCTTGAAATTGAATTTCTTATCCATCTGCTTATCTATTTCCTGCAAATTATTCTGCTCAAGCGAAAAATATGCCTGTAATACACTCATTCTTCCGAATGTTGCCTGTTTCGCAACATAAAGCTGTTCAAATTCCGTCATCTGGTCCTTGTCCTTGAATTTACATACTACTTTTCCCTCGGGAGCTGCTGCTACTTTTGCTGGCACTGCTGCTTCTTTTGACTTATCCTTTGCAGCTGCAATAGCCGTATCGCTACAAATAAATATAATGCCTGCTGCAAATGCTACAAGCGCTACTAAAACCATTATCTTCTTCACTGCCCCACCTCCTTGTTTTACGTTTAACTTCTCGACTCCGCTCCCATGACTTGCTCTCCTGCCCGCTCGAAGAATATTATCCCTCGACTCCGCTCGGGACATACTGTTCGAGCGGACATCCTGACTTTACATGTAGGCCCAGTCGAGAACCACCCCTATACCTATCTAAATAAGCCTTTTTTCTTTGCCGGCTTTGTTGTTTTCTCAGCAGGCGCTACTGCTTTTACTGGCTGCGCTGCCTGAGGAGAAGTCACCACTACTGCTGTTGCTGGAACAGATGCCGTTTCTTTTGCCTTTGCCTCTAGATCTTTAATCTTACGTTCCGCCTCTTTCTTCGTCCAATCATCTGCAGCCTTAGCAAGTATATTATTCAATTCCTTTTTTGCATCTTCAATTTTCCCCTGGTTAACCAATAAATCTGCTACGCGCATACTATACCATAAACTCTTGGAGTCTAAAGACTGCGCTCTCCTGTACTGCTGCATAGCTCCATCAGTATCGCCCCATTCATTTAATCTATCGCCAAATCTTGAAACCGTTCCTGCGTCATTTGGCGCCTTTTCCAAAAGCTGCTGCCATGTTTTTTTTGCCTCATCTATCTTTTTAGCCTTGGCCAATATATTTGCCAAGCGTTCATAAAGGTAAAAATCCTGCGGGTTGCTGGCTATAATCCTTTTAATCTGCGCTTCTGCTTTATCAAGTTTCTCAGAGTTTTCGCATAAATCTAAAAGCCTTATATTAATATCTTTGTCATCCAAACCCACGCTAATAGCCTTTTCATAGACTTCAATTGCTTTATCGCGCTTATTATTCCTCTGATATAGTTCCGCCAGCTTCCTGTATCCGCTTAGTTCTTTTGGAGCCTGGTCCAATTCTTTTTCAAATCTCAAAGCCAACTCTGGCAGTTTATTCTGCTTTTGATAAATATTAATAAGTTCTGAATTTACCCAGTCTTTCATCCACGCATCCTTTGCGCTCGCCAAAATCTTATCACAAATAGCTTCAGCATCGCTAAACTTTTCCAGCTTTACATAATAAGACTCCAATGTTTGCTGATAAGATGCGTTATCAGGCTTCAACTCAATCGCTTTTTTAACTGCTAAAACTGCGCTATCAGTATTATTCTGGTTGTTATAAAAATTTGCCGCTTGTATAAAGATATCAGGGTTATTAGACTTTTTCATCAAATCTTCCCAAAGAGCCGCTGCTTTATCATCAAGCTTTGCGTTCTTATAAGTATCGGAAAGCACATTGTAATACCAGATGTTGTCCGGCTTCAATTCTATCATTTTCTTATAAATATCCGTTGATTTCGAATAATCCGCTTTCCTGTTGTATAAATTGGCAAGCCGGCTTAAAAGATCTTCGCTCGTAGGTAATATTTTCGACGCCTTCTCGTAAAGCGCAATAGCTTCGTCAATCTTGTTATTGTTAACATATTCATCAGCTATTGAGAAAATTATAGGGCGTATAGCATCAGGCGATTTGTCAATAAAAGCGCTTATCTCCTGCAATATAGCATCCTTATCTTGTTTTTCAACTGCAAAAACCGGAAACGGCAACATTAGAATTGTGGTTATTATAAAAACAACCAAAACTACGCATTCTCGCTTAAACATACCGCCTCCTTTTTTAGATTATTGATATAAATATACAATGAGAAAAGAAGAATGTCAATTGATTTTTACTATATAAAAATACCCTGCGCCTTTAAAAGGCGCAGGGTTGTTCTCGCTTATTGACTATAACAACCTATTGCTGTTCAGGAGCCTGCTGTTCAGAAGCCTCCTGTTTCGGGATATCACCTACTTCTAGCATCTCCAGTTTTTGCCTGTCCAATCTATACATCTTACCTTGCTTCATTTTGAATCCAAATTTTTCGTCTATCTGCTTATCAATTTCCTCCGCATTCTTCTGTTCCTGCAAAGCATATTTATGTAATCCTTCTATCACGATGAATGAGACCTGTTTGTCACTGAAGAGCTTATCGAATTCCTGCGCATCTTCTATTGATTTGAACTTGTGCACTACCTTAGGCTCTTCTTTTTCCGCAACCGGTCCAGTAGTCATTATTTTCGTCTTCTTCTCAGCAATCTTTGGCGCATCCTTGGCATACACGGCCTGATTCGAGAAATACCCAAGACTGGCCGCAAAAGCAAAAACTATAAAAACAACAAACCATTTCTTCACACCCACCTCCTTGTTATTTTTTAACCACAAGTCTCTCTTGCGTTTATATTTAATTCTTTTTCGTAGTATCCTGTTGCGGCGGCACAGGCGCTGAAGCAGGAACTGCTGTTTGCTGAGCAGGCTGTATTGTTCCTGGCGTATATGCTCCACCACCCCCTGGCATAGGCTGTTGCGTCATTGGCGTAGATACTGCTCCGTCCTGTGGAGCAGGCGGCATATTCTTCAATGTATCTATCTGTTCCAGTCTTCTCTTCGCGTCTTCTTTTATATAGTTATCCTTTGTCTCATTCATTAACTTTGTCAGGATAGCTTTTGCTTCATCTTGCTGGTTGCTCGCAGTAAGAATCTCAGCCATTCTCAGAGCATAAAACGTGTTGGCAGGGTCAAGCTGCTGCGCCTTTTTAAGCTGCGCTATTGCGCCGCTTGTATCCCCTGTTCTATTTAAAAACTCAGCATACGGACCATATAATCCAGGGTTATTCGTGACTTTTTTCAAAAGCGCTTCCCTCGCCTTTTTAGCGTCCTCTTTTTTTCCGGCTTTCTCATATTCGCCGATAAGCTTTTCCGTCAAAAGAAAATCAGCATATGCTGCTGCAGCTCGATCTGCAATCATTCCAGGTGTTTCTGCATCTTGACCGGATGTTTTCTGCTGAGCATCTATAACATTGTTCAAATCCTGTGCCGCATTGGCTGAAGACATGAAAATAAAAAACACCCCTAAAAGAATAATGATTAATATTTTTTTCATATATCCCCCTTTAATTTAGTGTGTTCAAGACCAGGTCTTGAACACACTTGTATTATCTTATTTTGGCTGCTGAGGCGCTGAATCAGGAACCGTTGTCTGCTGAACAGGCTGCGTCATTGGCGCAGATGGTGCTCCACCTTTTGGAGCAGGCGGCCTATTCTTTAACTCTATCTGGTCCAGCCTTCTCTTCGCATCTTCTTTTGTATAGTTATCCTTTGCCTCATTCATTTGCTTGGTCAGGATAGCTTTTGCTTCATCCTGCTGATTGTTTGCGGCAAGGATCTCAGCCATTCTCAGATTATAAAACGTATTGTTGTTCGAGTCAAGCTTCTGTGCCTTTTTAAGCTGCGCTATTGCACCGCTTGTATCCCCCATTCTATTTAAAGCGTCAGCGTATCTTCCGTAGAGCCCGGCATCATTGGTATCTTTTGCCAGAAGCGCTTCCCACTCCTTTTTAGCATCCTCTTTTTTGCCAGCTCTCTCATATTCACTGGCAAGACTCTCCGTCAAAGAAGTATCGCTGGGATTTGCCTGTTTAAATATCTGGACCTGCCCCACAGATTGATCCGCTCTTATTCCAGACTGCACAGGCGGTGGTACTGCTACATCATGGCCTGATGTTTTCTGCTGGTTTTCGTTAACATTCTTCAAATCCTGCGCCGCATTAGCTGAAGCCGCGCAAATAAAAAAGACTCCTAACAAAATAACAACTAATATTTTTTCCATATATCTCTCCTGTTTAATTTATTTCTTATCCAATAATTTAATTAGCTTGTTTAATCTCTGGATCATCATCACTATGCCTATAATAGAGAATATTATAAAACCCAATAATAAATAAGGCGGATGGCCTGCAGAACCCATAAGAAAAGGACAACAACTCATTTTATACCCCCTTTCCATTTTGTAGTAATATTATCACATCTATCCATTTTTGTCAAACATATTGACTTATAAATTGACATATAAATTGCAATCATATAAAATATATCTAATTCTTAAACCCTAAAAAGGTATCTCATGAATAAGAAAATAGCTATTATGCCATGCAACGGCGTAGGGCGCGTTGTTTCGACTATAACAAGAGAAGCTGCATATAAAATACACAGCCAAAGGCCAGATACAACTATATTAATAAGCTCGCCTGATTTGATTGCTGATAATCCGGAAACACTCTTGAATGCCAAAAAACACCCTTTAATAGTAATAGATGGCTGCAAACCAAGATGCGGAAGCAATATCCTGAAAGTAAAAGGCATAAAACCAGCCCTTGAGATTTATGCCCCTTTGGTCTGCGCAGATAAAAAAATTCCACTTTCCGGAGAGACCCGCTCAAAACTTGGCTTAAAAGGCGCCTGGCTGGCAGAAGCAATTACAGAAATAGCAATTCAGGCAATAGATGACATACTTTCTAATAAAATTCCAACTATACAAAAAAACCTGCCTTTCAAAGTTTATGTGTACAACGAAGAAATACTGAGCCGTTTATAAAGGAGATTTGCATGCCAGAAAAAGTCTGTATAGTTCCCAGCTCGGAACTTACTACTGTATTTGGAAAAATCGGAAGACAGGCAAGTTATATTGTATGCGAAGATTTAAAACCTGGTAAAATTGTCCTGGGGTGCATGCCTGCTTTATTCTCTAATGTACAGGAAGACGTTGATTTTATCATCCGATATCCGGTAATTACACTGGAAGGCCATCCAATGCACCATGCCGCAAAACTCGTAAAAAAATATTCGCAGGCTATTAGCGCGGAAATAGATATTGAAAATTTACTAAAAGAAGTTAATATTGAAGTATTAGATTCTTCAGCTGAAAAATTAGGGCCTAATGGCGAAAAAGCTGCAAAATTTCTAGCAGAATACACAGCTAAACAGGTGGATAAATTATTACTGTGCTCAAGACCAGGTCTTGAGCACAGTAATTTTTGACATAACTACAATAAATTATAACACGGGTTTAAAACCTCATGAAAACTTTATGAAAAAAGACTACTTATACAATTTCTTGGGCGAACTTCTCGGAACATTTATCCTTGTCTTTTTTGGGTGTAGCAGCATAGCTGTTTCTATTTTATTTAAAGCGCATGTTGGGCTTTTCCAGATTGCCTGCGTGTGGGGGATAGGCGTTACTTTAGCCATTTATATTACAAGGCATCTATCATGCGCTCACCTTAATCCTGCAATAAGCATAGCCATGGTTGTAGCCAAGCGTATGCATATAAAAAAATTGCCGGTTTATATTTTAGCTCAATTTACAGGAGGATTTCTAGCAGGACTTTTTGTATATTTACTTTTTTCAAGTTCAATTGTTAATTTTGAATTAACTAATAATATTATCCGCGGTAACCCAGAATCAGTATCCACTGCTATGTTCTTTGGAGAATACTTCCTTTCTATCTCTTTATTTAACGCATTCATGGCAGAAGCATTTGGAACTGCCCTATTGGTTCTTGTTATTTTTTCTTTAACAGAAAAATGCAACGTTGGACGGCCCAGTAATGAATTCGCGCCTGTATTAATCGGTGCAGCAGTAACAGCTATAATAAGCATAATAGCGCCTCTAACCCAGGCAGGCCTGAATCCAGCACGCGATTTTGGCCCGAGATTAGTTGCCTACATGGCTGGCTGGAAACTAACCGCCATTCCAGGCCCAAAAGGTGGTTTTTTCACAGTATACATCCTTGGCCCTATTGTAGGAGGCGCTATATCTGCCTTTCTTTTCACCAAATTAATCCAACCTTCTATGGATATCAAAACCTCTATGGATACTAAAAAATGCTAGCTTTAACTGTGCTCAAGACCTGGTCTTGAGCACAGTAATTTTTGACATAATCACGATATTTATCTATACCACCTATCATGCTCAATACCAAATCGTTATCTATAGGCAAATCATTTCTATAACCTAGATAACCCCTATAAGAAGACCATCTATAATCTTCGAGTTCTTCAACATCACATAAACCATGTTTTACAGGATTGGCATGAATATATGCTGACAATCTTAACAGATAACTATCTTCGACTATTAGCTTCGCCTTAAATGGGCCTTGGAAAAGATGCCCAACTCTTTCATATTTTTTGTTGAAAAACATTGCATAGCTTAAAGCAAGTTTATGTATAAATCTAGAAATAGAATCATTTCCGCCCTGTCTGAGTAACAAGTGAAAGTGATTCAATAGCAAGCAATAACAAATTATAGAAACAGAGTGAAGACCAGCATAATCAAAAAGTCGTTTACAGAATTTAATATAATCTCCCTTGGAACAAAATATATCCCGCTTCTCATTTCCTCTAAGGTAGACATGATAATACCCGCCTTCAACAAAATCTACTTTCCGATATGGCATATTTCCCTCCTTTTCAAGACCTGGTCTTGAGCACAGTTATATTTCGCTCTATATGTATATGACACATCTGAA
>MNVP01000012.1 GCA_001871815.1 Candidatus Omnitrophica bacterium CG1_02_40_15 | reverse complement strand
GAAAGACGGCAGATTGTAACAGGGGCAAAGTATTATGCAGGAGCTGTTCTTAAATCCGTAGGGCTTTCCGGTTACAAGAATCTTTTACCTGGGATGATATAATGAAATCAGCAAAAATTACAAAAAATGGCAAATGTGGTGGCAAACTTTAAACTGCTTCCGTCGAGCACATGGTTATTTTAGGCAAACATGAGTTAGGGGAGGGGGTACGATGTCTATTCCCATTCCCGCCCCTGGCTCAATATGATAGCCTTGACACTCGGTATTATTGATGTTACAATACGTGGGTTAAAAGGTGATTAATATGCCAAACTATAGACCAAAGATAAATCTCGACAAATTAAAGACTTACTCTATATCAAAAAGGATGTGCAAGGTAAGATATGAAGATTTTGCAAAACCCCCTTCAAAAGGCGTTAGCTTTTCTGATTTCTATAACTCTTTTCCGAACATATTAATAGGCCCTGACTTTAAATCAGTTGTGGAAGCTATTGTTTCAGGCCGCAATAAGAAAAAACCTGTTATATTCATGATGGGCGCTCATGTTATTAAATGTGGCTTGAATCCGGTCATTATAGAATTGATGAAAAAGAAAGTAATAACAGCTATTTCCCTGAATGGCGCAGGGGCAATACATGATTTTGAAATAGCTCTTATAGGCAGGACTTCAGAAGAAGTTCCTGATGCTTTGGAGGATGGAAGTTTTGGCATGGCAAAGGAGACAGCTTTATATATAAACGGCGCTCTTGAAGAAGCAGTTGAAAAGGATATAGGCGCAGGCCAGGCAATAGCTGAAGTGATAAATGATGAAAAGCTTCCTTTCAGAAATCAGAGCCTTTTATATAATGCCCTAAAAGAAAACGTTCTTGCGACTGTGCATATTGCTATAGGGACTGATATAATACATCAGCATCCAAGTTTTGACGCTGGCGCAGCAGGCCAGGCTTCATTAAAGGATTTTCATGGCCTTATAGAAGAAATTGCAATGCTCGGAGATGGAGGCGTGGTGCTGAATATAGGTTCTTCAGTAATGCTTCCAGAGGTTTTTTTAAAGGCAATAAATGTTGCGAGAAATCTAGGTTATAAAGTAAAGGATTTTACAGCAGCTAATTTTGATATGATGCAACATTATAGGCCGTATCAAAACGTAGTGACAAGACCTGTAAAGTCAGGCGGAAAAGGTTATAATATCATCGGCCATCATGAAATAATGCTCCCGCTTCTAGCGCAGGCAGTGATAGAGAAGATATAGGCGTAGGGGAGGGTTTTAAACCCTCCCCTACAGGAAGGCGAGAGATTGGTTATGAAGATAGATAAATTGAGGAAAATAATACCGAGATTCAGCGATGTAAAAATATTGGTGATAGGAGATTTAATTCTGGATGAATTTGTATGGGGAGAGGTTTCCAGGATCTCTCCTGAAGCGCCTGTGCCTGTAGTGTGGGTTAAGTCAGAATCATTTATGCCGGGCGGAGCAGCTAACGTTGCAAATAATATTGCTTCGTTAGGAGCCATGGTATACATAGCAGGTGTGACTGGAAATGACGAAAGGGCAGCAATACTTAAAAAAGGCCTTACAGAAAAAGGTATAAATGTAGACGGCGTTATTACAGATGATAGCCGGCCTACAACATTAAAAACCAGGGTGGTTGCGCATCATCAGCAGGTAGTGAGGATTGATAGAGAGAAGATAGATAGTATCTCAGCCAGTGTATTAGGTAAGATGATCGTTTATATTAAGAATATTATTGATAAAATGGACGCTATTATAATAGAGGATTATGGTAAAGGCGTTATTTCAGCAATGCTCTTGAAAGAGATTTTAACCATAGCCAAGATTAAGAAAAAGATTATAACAGTTGACCCAAAGGAAGAGCATTTTTCTTATTATAAGGGCGTGACAGCAATAACCCCTAATCATTACGAGGCAGCTCAGGCTATAGGCATGAAAGCCAAAGATAGCCAGAGTATTTTAAAAATAGGAAAGGCGCTTCTCAAGAAATTAAGCTGTAAAGGCGTTCTTATAACGCTGGGAGAAAATGGCATGCAGCTTTTCCAAAAAAATGGCTCTATTATACACATACCTACTGTTGCTCAAGAGGTCTTTGATGTTTCCGGAGCAGGAGATACTGTGATAAGCGTATTTACCCTGGCGCTCGCGCTCGGAGTAGATATGAAGAACGCAGCGTATATTTCAAATATTGCAGCAGGGATTGTCGTGGGTAAAGTAGGGATAGCAGTTATCACACAGAAAGAATTATTAGCAAGAATTAAAGACAAAGGTTGAGAATAGGCTTTTGTAGGGACAGCACAATGTGCTGTCCCTACCGAAATTTTGAGAGAAGCGCATATGGACGCAGTAGGCATAATTCCAGCAAGATATGGCTCTACGAGATTTGAAGGAAAGCTATTGGCAGACTTCTGCGGCAAACCTGTTATACAACATACCTGGGAGAATGCAAAAAAATCAAATTCGATAAACGACCTTATAATAGCCACTGATGATAAGCGTATTTATAATGCTGCCAAAGGATTTGGCGCAAATGTTGTATATACTTCCATTGCGCATAAAAGCGGTTCAGACCGCCTGACTGAAGTGGCTGCCTCAATTGATACAAAGATTGTTGTAAATATCCAGGCAGACGAACCTCTTTTGCATTACACAATGATAGATGATGTTGTAGAAGCTATCTTAAAAGATAACACGCTTGTAATGGCTACGCTCTGCCATAAGATAAAAAACGCAGAGGAGATTCAAGACTCAAATGTAGTTAAAGTGGTATTTGACAGATTCTGTTATGCGTTATATTTTTCAAGGTCTTCTATCCCATATGAGAGGATGGGTTCGGACGATAAATTACAGGTTATAGATTATTATAAACACATAGGTATTTACGCGTACGCAAAGGATTTTCTTTTCACTTTTAAGTCGCTTCCGCAGTCGCGCCTGGAAAAAACAGAAAAATTAGAACAGCTGCGTGTCCTGGAAAATGGGTACAGGATAAAGGTTATTGAAACAAAGTTTGACACAATAGGCATAGATACGCCTGAGGATCTGGAAAAGGCAATTGAAATCGTAAAGGGGAAACAATAATATGCCAAAATATATTTTTATAACAGGCGGAGTGGTTTCCAGCCTTGGCAAAGGCATCACGTCCGCTTCTATCGGAAAACTTCTGGAATCAAAAGGCCTGAAGGTAACAATACAAAAATGCGACCCGTATATAAATGTTGACCCTGGCACAATGAACCCGTTTCAGCACGGCGAAGTATATGTGACTGACGACGGAGCTGAGACAGACCTGGACCTGGGGCATTATGAAAGGTTTATAAATGCCAATATGGCTCAGGAAAACAATATCACCACAGGAAAAATCTATAACTCTGTAATAACAAAAGAACGGCGGGGAGATTATCTGGGAGCGACTGTCCAGGTGGTCCCTCATATAACAAACGAAATAATAGCGCATATAAAAAAGGTTTCCCAGGGTAAGGATATAGATGTGGTTATATGCGAGATAGGCGGGACAGTCGGCGATATAGAAAGCCTGCCTTTCCTGGAAGCTATCAGACAGTTCAGGCAGCATCTGGGTAGAGGAAATTCAATAAATATACATCTGACGCTTGTCCCTTATTTAAAAGCGGCAGAAGAACTAAAGACAAAGCCTACTCAGCACAGCGTTGGAAAGTTAAGAGAAATAGGCATACAGCCGGATATATTGGTTTGCAGGGCAGAAAAACCGATTTCAAAAAAGATAAAGGAAAAGATATCTCTTTTTTGCAATGTGGACGAGGATGCTGTAATAGACGCGCCTGATGTAAAAGATATATACGAAGTCCCTCTTTTATTTCAGGAACAGGGGCTTGGGAAGATAATATCGAAGCTTCTTGATATCAGGTATCAGGAGGGTAATCTCAGTGAATGGAGGGAAAAGGTTGTGAAGAGATCTCTGCACCCTTCAAAAAAGATTTCAATAACGGTTGTAGGAAAATATATTGAGCTTAATGACGCGTATAAGTCTATTTATGAAGCCCTGAAGCACGCGGGCATTGCGAATGACGCAAAGGTAAACATTAAAAAGATAGACGCAGAAGAGATTGAACATAAAGGCGCAGAAAAGTTATTAAAAGATGCAAGCGGTATTCTGGTTCCAGGTGGTTTTGGCAATCGCGGCATAGAAGGTAAGATTGAAGCTATAAGGTTTGCAAGAGAAAAGAAGATCCCATTTTTCGGCATATGCCTTGGGATGCAGTGTTCTGTTGTAGAGTTCGCAAGAAATGTGTGCGGCCTTAAAAAGGCAAATTCCACTGAGTTTGACAAGTCTACGCCATATCCTGTAATAAGCCTTCTTGAGGAGCAGAAAAGGGTAAAGGATATGGGCGGCACAATGCGCCTGGGCGCGTATCCATGCAAATTGAAAAAGGGCACCTATAGTTTTGAAGCTTATGGAAAAGAAAAGATTTCAGAGCGCCACAGGCATAGATATGAGTTTGACGCGCATTATAGAAGGAACATGGAAAAAGATGGGCTGATTGTTTCAGGGACGTCGCCTGATCTAAGGCTTGTGGAAATCATTGAGCTAAAGAATCATCCATGGTTTGTGGCATGCCAGTTTCATCCTGAGTTTAAATCAAAACCAGATGACTGCCATCCATTGTTCAGGGATTTTGTAAGGGCAGCATTGAACCTTCAAAATATATGACAAAAGAGATAAAAATAAAAAATGTAAAGATAGGCGGAAAGAACCAGATAGTTTTAATCGCAGGGCCATGCGTGATTGAGACGGAATCGCATGCAATGCGCCATGCAGGAAATATTAAAAAGATATGCGATAAACTGGGCGCAGGCTTTATTTTTAAGTCCAGCTATGATAAGGCGAACCGCTCCAGTATAAAATCTTACAGAGGGCCTGGTATAGATAAAGGCCTTAAGATATTAGCAAGAGTTAAAAAAGAGTTTGGTATCCCTGTATTGAGCGATGTGCATTGCAGGTTAGAACTGGACAAAGCAAAAGAGGTCCTGGATATCATGCAGATACCTGCTTTTTTATGCAGGCAGACAGATTTTATCACAGAGGTTGCGAAGGCAAAAAGGGTAGTGAATATAAAGAAAGGGCAATTTTTATCACCTTGGGATATAAAAAATATAATAGATAAGATAGAGGGCGCGGGGAATAAAAATATTATTATCACAGAGCGCGGAGTGATGTTTGGATATAATAATCTGGTAAGCGATTTTCGCAGCCTTGAAATAATGAAGGAGTTTGGATATCCGATTGTTTATGATGCGACTCACAGTGTGCAGCTGCCAGGCGGTAAAGGGCGCGAGTCTGGCGGAGATAGAAAATTTGTGGCAGCTCTTTCGCGCGCAGCAGCTGCAGTTGGCTGCGATGGCCTATTTTTAGAGGTTCATGAGAACCCTGATAAAGCGCCTTGCGACGGGCCGAATATGATTACACTTAGTGCGCTCGAAAAATTATTAGAAGAGGTAAAGAAAATAGACAAGATTGTGAAAACAACTTGACAAATCAACATTGTTGAAATGTCAGTTGAAATGTCAAGTTGTTAGAAAGCTAAACAGGGATAAATATGGTGCGTAAGCGCGCTAAACAGGTTTTGAAAATAGAAGCTGACTCTATAAGGCAGTTGATTTCTCATATAGATGCAGATTTCGAGAAAGCAGTGGAATTAATATATGCCTGCAAGGGAAGCGTTGTAGTTACTGGCATAGGTAAGGCCGGTATAATAGGGCAAAAGATATCTGCGACGCTTGCTTCTACAGGCACCCCGAGCCTCTGGCTCCATTCTGCAGAGGCAATACATGGAGACCTTGGCAGAGTCAGAAAAGAAGACGTAGTTGTTGCTATTTCAAACAGCGGAGAAACAGAAGAGATAGTGCATCTTATCCCGCTAATAAAAAAGATAGGGAATAAGCTTGTAGGGATTACAGGTAATAGACGTTCAAGCTTGGCAAAAAATAGCGATGCTGTACTGGATGTGTCAATAAAAGAGGAGGCGTGCCCTCTGGGATTGGCTCCCATGGCCAGCACGACCAGCATGCTCGCTATGGGCGATGCGCTTTGCGCCGCTCTTATGGATAAAAGAAAATTCAAGAAAAGCGATTTTGCGTTCCTTCATCCTGGCGGAAGCCTAGGAAAACAATTATTGCTAAAGGTAGAGGATATAATGCGCAAGGGTTCCGGCAACCCGATTGTAAAAGAATCCAAAAAAGTAAAAGATGTGCTTCTAGCTATAACTGCTTCAAGGGCAGGAGGCGCCACAGTGGTTGATAAAGACGGAAAAGTGAAAGGTATTTTTACAGATGGCGATTTGAGGAGGAATTTGGGAAATGTAGGGGCACGGCATGCCGTGCCCCTACTGGAGAGAGAGATAAAGGATGTAATGACAAAATTGCCCAGGACGCTTAAAAAAGGCTGCCTTGCTGTAGAGGCATTAAGAATCCTGCAGGAATACAAGATAGATGAAATACCTATAGTTGATGAAAAAGATAAAGCTATAGGGCTAGTGGATGTGCAGGATTTGCTGAAGGCAGGACTGGTCTAAAAATCGCGGAATCACGCCCCGTCCCAAACCTACGCGAATCTATTACAAGTAACTCTTAGGTTTGGGACGGGGCACGCGGAAGTTCTCGACTGAGCGTGCATGTATAGCCGCAATGTCCGCTCGAACAGTATTGCCAATAGACTTCGAGCGGACACGTAGGTTATGCATGTAAACAAAGTCGAGAAGCAATGTGTGGAATATAATTATGATAGAAGAGCGTGCAAAGAAAATAAAATTATTAATCCTTGATGTAGATGGCGTATTGACGGACGGCCGGATCATATATGATAACTTCGGAGATGAGATAAAATGTTTTAATGTTTATGATGGGTTTGGCATGACGCTTTTACACAGGGCAGGGATAAAATCTGTCATAATTACAGCTAAGAAAACAAGGATAGTTAAACGCAGGGCAAAGGATATGCATGTTGCTAAGGTTTATTCAAATTATGAAAAACTTAAAGTATATGAGAAAGTAATAAAAAGATTCAGAGTAAAAGATGAAGAAACCTGTTTCATAGGAGACGACCTTATAGATTTACCTGTTTTAAAAAGAGCGGGTCTGAGCATCGCC
>MNVP01000071.1 GCA_001871815.1 Candidatus Omnitrophica bacterium CG1_02_40_15 | reverse complement strand
CATGCAAGAGCGATACACAAGACGGGTCCCCTGCTTCGTCGAACAATAGCTGCGCGGCGAGGGATTGCGCGACGTACAAGTGTGCGTCGTACACGATAACGTGCGGTAGCGATTGTAGTGCGTGGGGAGTGTCCTAACCCAATTAGGCCTTGGGATATAATTTAAATATGTTAGATACTAGTTTCCATGAAATAAGAAAAGTAAATAATTTTCCCCGCCTGCCTTTAGAAGGCAATATTGACCCTACCTATCGCTGTAACAATAACTGCCTGCATTGCTGGCTAAGAATTCCGCCAAATTCTTCAGAAAAGAAACTAGAACTTGCTTTCGCAGAGATAAGAAAAGTATTCGATGAAGCACGGAAAATGGGCTGCCGCAGGTGGTCTATATCGGGCGGAGAGCCGATGCTGAGGCCGGATTTCTTGGAGATATTTGATTATATTACCAGCCATTCTATTTCATATTCCATAAATACCAATGGCACTTTGATTACGCCTAAAATAGCAAGACTTACGGTTCTTTCGTAATTATTGTGGATATCTTCTTGGATTTAATAATCCACAATAATTACGAAAGAACCGAATCTTTCTTCTCTAAAGCGATACACCCATTTACGTACAGTATCGGGATGGGCATGGAAGAATCTGGCGCAAGGCTTAATACCATGTTTCTCAGCATAACTTACTATTTGATATCTCAAGTGCTTTTTATCTTTACAGTTTTTCATAATATGATAATATTGATACGGGCACATAGGTGATACCTCCTTTGGTATCTTGATGGGATGCTTTGGAGGCTATTATACCTGAATATGTGCCCCGTTTTATTATATCTCATACGACTCGCTGAATTCATCGAACCATTCTCTGACTCTTTGCCATTTCCACCATAAACTCTGCCTTGTATCCCATATCTTAGTGGATTCATAAGATTGTCTATTAGGGCTTAGATCAAGCTGGCGTTTATTCCGGATAGGCGCTGCCTTTAACTCTGGCTTTTTTCTATTTTTCCGCCCCTTATAAAAAAACAGGCTTTGCCTTACATAATCTTTTAATACTTTAAGCCTAACTTCCCCTATAATTAATAATTTCTTTAACTCTAAACCCTTAAAGAGGGGTATAGGATGTCTCTTCCCATTCCCGAAAAAAAATAATTATTTTGTTGTATTTTTTTTACAACATGCTATACTTAAGATAGAAAGAGGAGGTGGGTAATATGGAGACCAAGAAGACGTTTGGTGAGTTTTTTAAAGAAAAACGGATGAACACTGGTTTAACGCTTCGTCATTTCTGCGAGAAACATAACTTAGATGCCGGGAATATGAGCAAGATGGAAAGAGGGATATCACAGCCGCCTAAGTCAGAAGAACTTTTAAAAAAGTATGCGAAGCTTCTTAAATTGGAAGAAGGCAGTGATAATTGGTATCTTTTTTTTGACCTCGCAGCAGCTGAAACTGGAAGGTTACCAAAAGAACTGGTGGAAAAAGACATTGTGGCAAGAATGCCTGTTTTATTCCGCACAATTCGCAGAAAAAAACTCTCCAAAGATAAACTTGATAAATTGATAAAATTGATAAAGGAATCCTAATGGCAATGCGTATAAAAGTTCCTTTTAAAGACCATGATTATATAGAAGTCGTAGCAGAGAATTTTCTTAGAAAAAACCATAGCAAGGACACATACCCTGTGCCCATAGAAGAGATAGTAGAATTTAATTTAGGATTAGATATAATTCCTCTACCAGGCTTACACAAAACATTTGATATAGATGGCTTTCTTTCTTCCGACCGTACAAGTATATCTATAGATGAAAGTGTGTATCAAAGCAGGCCAGGGAGATATAGATTCACATTGGCGCATGAAGTAGGCCATTTTATTTTGCATAAAGATCTTTATGGGGAAAACTTTTTTAAAAGCATAGAGAGGTGGAAAAGATTTATAGAGCAATTTCCTGAAAAAGAATATTCTTGGTTTGAATGGCAAGCATATGAATTTGCTGGATTGATTCTGGTTCCAGCTCGTCATTTAGATAAAAGGTTGAAATATCATATAAGACAAATTAAGGCTCTTGGAATAAAAAATGAAGATGTAGTTTTAGATAGAGCCATCGAATTATTAGCAAAAGATTTTGTCGTGTCTCAAGAGGTAATCAGAAGAAGGCTAAATAATCTCAAAATTTCTACTTAGCAGGCAGTCGATAGTTCTCTCTAGTTATACTATCGTTTGTCTTCCACCTACGCGGTGGAAAATTTTATGTGTCATGTATTGTAGAGAGCAGGCATGCCTGCTCTCTACAATGAGATTGCTTCCTGAGCCAACATGGTTAGTCAACTCGCAATGACATGAAGGATGGTATTCAATTATTAGGTAATCCCCAAAAGTAAAATGTTATAGAAAAGCTTGACAAAAAAGAATTTTGTGGTAAAATTTAGCTTTCTCTTGGAGTAAAAATATGAAAACCAGCCTCATAACTAAAAAAGACATAAGCAGGAAATATTACCTTATAGATGCCGAGAATCAGATCCTTGGCAGGCTTGCGGTAAAGGCAGCGATGCTTTTGAGCGGAAAACGCAAGGTAAGCTATACTTCTAATGTGGATAATGGAGATTTTGTAGTTGTTGTAAACGCAGCTAAAATAGCTGTGACAGGGAATAAACTGCAAGCAAAGACATATACGAGTTTTTCAGGTTATCCTGGAGGATTAAAGATAAAGACCCTGGAGAGGGTTTTAAAGACACGGCCTGCAGAGGTTATAAGGCATGCTGTTAAAGGCATGCTTCCTAAGAATAAATTAGGTTCCAGGATGATTACAAGGTTAAAGATTTACGCAGGTTCTGAACATCCGCATGTTGCTCAGAATCCTGAGAAAATACAGTAGGGGCGGTCAATGACCGCCCTCTACAAAAGATAGATTGCTTCGGCCGCCACCGAAACAATGGCGGACTCGCAATGACACAAAAGGATTGATTATATGGCAGATGCAAGTAATACAATATGGGCTACAGGAAGGCGAAAGCGTTCAATTGCCCGCGTACGGTTATTAACAGGAAATGGCGAGATAGAGGTTAATAAAAAGCCTCTTGATGAATATTTTGACAGGCCTACCCTTAAGATGATTGTAAGACAGCCTATTCAGGCATCTAATATTGGAAACAAATTCAATATAATCGCAACTGTAAAGGGCGGAGGCAAATCCGGCCAGGCAGGCGCATTAAGGCATGGCATTTCCAGGGCTATAGCTCTTACCAGCGAAGAGTTAAGGGTTTTATTGAGGAAGAAAGGTTTTCTCACAAGAGACCCAAGGAAAAAAGAAAGAAAGAAATACGGCCAGAAGGGAGCTCGCAAGAGATTCCAGTGGACGAAGAGGTAAGTGAGCCCCCACTGATTCGTTTTGCATTCGCAAAGCGAATCAAAACGGTGGGGGCGAACTTATCCCGCCCTTTTAGCAATTTTTTCAGCTTGCTATCCAAAAGGGCGGGATTAATTCGCACAATAAAAAAAGCAATTCGGAGCAAATTCAGTTATGGCAACTAAAGTTGCCGTAACTGAAGTGCTCATTAAACGCCTATCCAGTCATTTTCCGACGAGAAATAAATTGACAGGGTAGGCGTTTTTGTTTATAATCTTACTATTCTATATACGGAGGATGACATGTTAAAAGTCGGTATAATGGGCGCAAGCGGTTTTGCAGGAGAAGAGCTTATAAGAATATTGCTCAAACATCCTGAAGTTAAAATTACCGCCTTGGCGGCAAAGATTGAAAAGATGCATGTGTCTAAGATGTATCCATGGGCGAAGGCAATGCTTAATCTGGATTGTTTTGATATGAGAGCAGAAGATATAGGTAAAAAGTCAGACGCTGTGTTTCTGGCGCTGCCTCACAAGGTTTCAATGGATTTTGCGCCTCGTCTTTTAAAACAAGGTAAAAAGGTAATAGATTTAAGCGCTGATTTCAGGATAAAGGATAAGGCTATATATGAAAAATGGTATGAGATAAAACATGAATGCCCCGAATATTTAAAGGAAGCAGTATATGGACTTCCTGAATTATATAGGGGAGATATAAAGAGCGCAGATTTAATAGCGAATCCGGGGTGCTATCCTACGAGTATTATTTTAGGATGCGCGCCTTTTTTAAAAAAGAAGATAGTAGGGACAGATTATATTATCTGCGATTCCAAATCAGGCGTGAGCGGCGCAGGCAGGACGCCTGCTCAAGCCCTCATGTTTACTGAGATAGCTACCAATAGCTTTAGGCCGTATAAGGTAAATTTTCACAGGCACATGCCTGAGATAGACCAGGAACTGAGCAATTTGGCAGGCGAGAAGATAGGAGTGAATTTTACTCCGCATCTTGTTCCGATGGAAAGAGGGATTTTGAGCACTATTTATTTGAAGCTTGCCAAAAAGATAGATACAAAAGAAGCGCTCGAGATTTACAAGGATTTTTATAAAGGCGAATATTTTGTAAGGCTCATGGAAGATGGGCAATTGCCTGACACGAAAAACGTCGTAAGGTCTAATTTCTGCGACATAGGCATAAAGGCCTTTCCTGAAAAGTCACTAGCTGTAGTCATGACTGCTATTGATAATCTCGTAAAAGGCGCGAGCGGACAGGCGGTGCAGAATATGAATATAATGTACGGCTTCGAAGAAAAAACTGGACTTTAAAAAGCTTTAAGTTGTAAGTTATAAGCTGTAAGATTTTAACTTAAAACTTAAAGCTTACAGCTTATGGCTTTAAAGGGAGTTATGAAATTAATTAATGGCGGAGTGACAGCGCCGAAAGGTTTTTTAGCAGGGTCAATGAGCTGCGGAATAAAAAAGAGCGGAAAAAGCGATCTAGCGCTGCTATTTTCTTCAACGCCGTGCGTTGCAGCAGGGACTTTTACAACTAATAAGGTAAGATCAGGCTCTGTTGTTTTATCCAGGGAGCGGCTTAAAAAAGGCTTTGCTCAGGCAGTGATTGTGAATAGCGGCAATGCAAATTGCTGCGTTGGCAAAAAAGAAATAAAAGACGCTAAGGAAATAACAAAGGCGTTAAGCGCAGAGCTGGATATTAAAAAAGACCTTATGCTTATAGCTTCCACAGGTATTATAGGGAGGCCATTGCCTGCTCAGAAAATTAAAAACGGTTTAAAGGCCCTTGTAAACAACCTATCAAATTCGAATGGCACGAGTTTTGCAAAAGCCATAATGACTACTGATACTGTTCATAAGGAAATAGCTGTTGAAATAAATATTAAAGGTAAGGTAGTCAGGGTCGCAGGCGCTGTTAAAGGCGCTGGCATGATATGCCCGAATATGGCAACCATGCTTGCGTTTTTTACAACAGACGCAGCAATAGAAACAAAAGCTCTCAAGCAGGCATTTAAAGAATCTGTGCATGATTCGTTTAATAAGATAACTATTGACGGAGATATGAGCACGAATGACTCTGCTATTATATTTGCAAATGGCCAGGCCGGAAATAGCATTATAAAAAATAACACAAAAGATTATTTTGTTTTTTTTGAGGCTGTAAAATTTGTGACAAGAGAACTTTCAAGAAAGATAGTCTTAGATGGCGAAGGTGCTACGAGATTTATTGAGATTATTGTAAAAGGCGCAAAGGCTGAAGATGACGCGGGGCTTGTTGCTAAAAGGATTGCTAATTCAAATCTTGTAAAGACTATGATAGCCGGAGGAGATCCGAACTGGGGCCGTATTGCAGCAGCTAGCGGGTCAAGCGAAGCTGATATAAATCCTGAGCGCATGGACATTTATTTTGGGAAAGTTTTAGTAATGAAAAATGGCGCAGGTGTAAATGCCTCAAGAGGGCTGCTTTTAGATATATTCAGAAAAAAAGAGATAAAGATTATAGTAGATCTTAAATCTGGGAAGCATGCAGACAGGATCTGGACTTGCGATTTTACGGAAGAATATGTAAAAATAAACGCGGAGTATGAGACGTAATTCGCACAAACAAAGAAGTAACTCATAGGAGATGTGCTTACGAAAATCAAAGATTTTCGTAAGCACAGTGCTCATTAATGGAACGAGCGATAAAGAAGGCTGATGTACTGATAGAGGCATTGCCGTATATAAAATCTTACAGCGGGAAGATATTTGTCATTAAATATGGCGGAAGCGCCCTTATAAACCCTGAGATTAAAAAAGGCGTATTGCAGGATATTGTTTTTATGAGTTACGTGGGCATAAGGCCTGTAATTATCCATGGTGGAGGGCCTTTTATAAATGAAGAATTCAGAAGGCTTGGGAAAAAGGTTGAATTTAGTGAAGGGCTAAGGGTTACTACCAAGGATGATATAACTGTAGTTGATAGAGTTTTGAATCAGGTTAATGAAGGCATAGTTAATGACATTAAGAAATTAGGCGGCAGGGCGCTAAGTATGAACACTGTTAAAAAGAATGTTATGAAAGCAAGGCCTCATAAAGAATCTAGCGCCCTTGGGTTTGTGGGAGAGATTGAAGAGGTAAAATCTGAGGTGATAAGGAATGCTGTAAGGCCCAGGGCAATACCTGTGATATCTCCTGTAAGTATAGGAGAAGACGGGGAGCTTTATAATATAAATGCGGATGACGCAAGTTCAGAGATTGCAATGGCTTTGAAGGCAGTGAAATTAGTTTTATTGACTGATGTAAAAGGTATAATGAGGCACAAAGGAGATGAAAGCACTCTTATTTCGACTCTTGCAATGAAAGACGCGGATACGCTTATAACGAGGAAGGTTATTCAGAGCGGCATGATCCCAAAGGTAAAGGCCTGCATGAATGCTTTGCGTTCAGGCGTATCTAAAACGCATATTATAGACGGAAGAATTCCTCATAGCCTGCTTCTTGAAATATTTACAGATAAGGGCATAGGGACAGAAATAGTTAAGGACAAATAGCTCCAACAACTTGACATTTCAACATTGTTGAAATGTCAAGTTATTTGGGAAAAGGATAAGAGAAAACCATGAATACGAAGGAAGTAATCGCTCAATATGATAAATATGTAATGTCCACATACACCAGGATCCCTGATGTAATTGTCAAAGGCAAGGGGCTTAAGGTGTGGGATCTGAACGGCAGAGAATATCTGGATTTTTTTCCTGGCTGGGCAGTCAGCGGGCTAGGCCATTGCCATCCAAAGGTAGTGAACGCTGTGAAAAATTATATTAAAAAAATAATACACGTGCCTAATAATTATTACAATATGCTTCAGGGCAAGCTGGCGCAAAAAATAATAGAAAACTCTTTTGAAGGAAAGGCCTTTTTCTGTAACAGCGGAGCAGAGGCAAATGAGGGAGCGATAAAATTAGCCCGTTCATATGGAAATGCCAAGGGCGGTAGATATGAAATTATTACCATGGAGAATGCGTTTCACGGAAGAACACTTGCCACTATAACAGCGACAGGGCAGCCTAAATACCAGAAGGGTTTTGAGCCTCTGCCTTTAGGATTTAAATCAGTAGCATTTAATGATATAAATGCAGTTAGAGGGGCTATAACAGATAAGACTACAGCTGTGATGATTGAACCTATTCAAGGAGAGGGCGGGATAAATGTAGCAGGCGAAGATTATATAAAAGCCCTTAGGGATCTTTGCGACAAAAAAGATTTAATCCTGATTTTTGACGAAGTTCAGACAGGCATGGGCAGGACCGGCAAGATGTTTTGCTTTGAACATTACGGGGTAACGCCTGATGTCATGACCCTTGCTAAATCTCTGGGCGGAGGATTGCCTATAGGAGCAATGATTGCGAGTAAAAAATTTGCAGATGTGTTAAAACCAGGCATGCACGCGTCTACATTTGGAGGAAGCCCTGTTGTATGCAGCGCCGCATTGGCTGTTTTTGAAGCTATTCAAAAAGAAGGCCTTCTTTCAAATACAGTTAAGATGGCTGGATATCTGATAGAGAGGCTTAATGAATTAAAAAAGAAAAAAGCTGTTATAAAAGAAATAAGGGGCAAAGGCCTTATGATAGGGGTGGAACTTACTATTCCAGGGAAAGATATTGTGGAAAAATGTTTCAAAGAAGGACTTTTGATTAATTGCACACATGATAAGGTATTAAGGATAATGCCAGGTATGATAGTGACGAAAAAACAGATAGATAAAGCAGTGCAAATTTTGGAAAAAGCGATGTAGTTCTTGACTAAGCTTACATGCATAGTCGGAATGTCCGCTCGAACAATATTAATCTTCCTAATATTCTTCGAGCGGTCACGAGAAACATGAAGAGCATGTCCCGAGCGAAGCCCCGCCCTTTGTAAACAAAGGGCGGGACGAAGTCGAGGGACAGAGTCGAGAAGATAAAGGCGGGTATATGAAAAAGGATTTATTGACAATCAATGATTTAAGCTCAAGCGAGATAAATGGCATATTCAAGCTGGCCAGTGAATTGAAGAGAAATAGGCAGGGTTTTGGAGAGCCTCTCAAAGGGAAGACATTGGGCCTTATATTTGAGAAACCATCTAACAGGACCAGGGTTTCTTTTGAGGTAGGGATAACAGAGCTTGGAGGCCACGCAATATATCTTGGCTCATATGAGATAGACCTTGGGAAGCGCGAATCCCCAAAGGACGTAGCAAAGGTCCTTTCGAGATATTTGAACGGCATTATTGCCAGGACTTTTTCGCATAAGACAGTTGTAGAACTTGCGAAACATTCTTCAATACCTGTAATAAACGGGTTGACGGATTATCAGCATCCTTGCCAGGCTTTGAGCGATCTATTCACTATAAAGGAGAAGAAAGGATTGGACAACGTTACTGTAGCATTTGTCGGGGATGGAAACAATGTCTTGAACTCGCTTTTATATATTTGCCATAAGATGGGCTTAAAGATTAACGCCGCGTGCCCTAAGGGCTATGAACCATCTAAAGAAATATTAAAGGATGTGGCTGGTTCTGCCGCAATATTTAATTCTCCTAGCGATGCTGTTAAAGGCGCGGATGTAATTTACACAGATGTGTGGACCAGTATGGGCCAGGAAAAGGAATATAAAAAAAGATTAAAGGCATTCAAAAAATATCAGGTAAATGCTGAGCTTATGAAGCTTGCGAATAAAGACGCTATAGTCCTGCATTGCCTGCCTGCGCACAGGGGCCAGGAGATTACAGATGAAGTTATGGATGGATCTGCATCTATGGTCCTGGACCAGGCAGAGAACAGGCTTCATGTGCAGAAGGCGATATTGATAAAATTGTTAAAAAATTAAGAATGGTTCTCGACTGGGCTTACATGTATGGTCGGGATGTCCGCTCGAACAATATTGCCCTAATATTCTTCGAGCGGTCACGAGAGTATATCATGAGACTGGAGTCGAGAAGATAAGAGGAGTAAATATGAATAAAAAAGTAGTTCTCGCGTATTCAGGAGGATTAGATACGTCTGTTGCAGTGGCATGGTTTGCTGATAAAGGCTATGATGTAATTGCCTATATGGCTGATGTGGGCCAGGGCGGAGATTATAATAAATTAAAGAAAAGGGCAATAACAGCAGGCGCTTCAAAAGTCATTATAGAAGATCTCAAGGAAGAATTCGCGAAGGATTTCGTGTTTATGTCTTTAAAATCAGGCGCGGTTTATGAGTCTAAATATCTTCTTGCGACCGCGCTTTCAAGGCCTATTATCGCAAAAGGCCTTGTAGAAACCGCAAAAAAGGAAAGAGCGGATTCTATTGCGCATGGCTGCACAGGAAAAGGCAATGATCAGGTGAGGTTTGAGGTTACAGCTATGGCTCTCGCGCCTGAATTAAAAATAATAGCTCCTCTTAGAGAATGGCACATGTATTCCAGGGAGGAAGAAATAGAATACGCTAAAGAAAATAATATACAAATAGATACTACGAAAAAAAGCCCTTATAGCCTGGATAAGAATATCTGGGGTATGTCTATAGAATGCGGTATCCTTGAAGATCCGTGGAATGAACCGCCTGAAGACGCTTATCAGATGACAATTGATCCGAATAAGGCGCCCTCGAAGCCCACATACATAGAGATTGAATTTGATAAGGGAGTACCTATTAAGCTTAATGGAAAGAAATATAATCCAGTTGATCTGGTATTGAAATTAAATGAAATAGGCGGCAAGAATGGGATAGGAAGGACAGATTTAGTAGAAAATAGGCTCGTTGGGATAAAATCAAGAGAGATTTATGAAGCGCCTGGGGCGTGGATTTTATATTATGCCCATAAGGATATTGAAAGCCTTGTGCTTGACAGGGAGCTTTTGCATTTCAAAGAAACAATCTCTTTAAAATACGCAGACCTTATTTATTATGGCTTATGGTTCACGCCTTTAAAAAAGGCGCTGGACGCATTTATAAATGATACGCAGAAACATGTAGCAGGGAAAGTAAAAGTGAAATTATTAAAAGGCGTTGCCAGCGTTGTCGGCAGGGTTTCGCCGTATTCATTATATAATAAAGAGATGGCAACATACGATAAAGGCGACAAGTTTGACAGGTCCATAGCAGAGGGGTTTATAAAGGTATGGGGGATGCCATATAAAAAATAGTTTGAGGTTGAAAGTTTAAAGTTAAAGGTGAATTATGAAAAATAAATTATGGGGCGGTAGATTCACCAAGAAAACAAATCCTTTGGTAGAGGAGTTTACGAAGTCGATTCAGTTTGATAAAAAATTAGCTGAATATGACTGTCTTGGAAGTATTGCGCACGCCAAAATGCTTGGGAAATGTAATATTATACCTAAAAAGGATGCGGCTAATATTGTATCTGGCTTGAGTTCAATTTTAAGGCAAATTAAAAAAGGCTCATTTAAGATTGATAATTCTGTAGAAGATATTCATACCCTTATACAGAATGCATTGGATAAAAAAATAGGTAAATCTAGCGGTATGCTCCATACTGCAAGAAGCAGGAATGACCAGGTATCCTTGGACATGAGAATGTATTGTAAAAAAGAGATAAATTCCATAGTTACGCTAGCAGCCTGCCTAAAGGCATCGATAAAAGAATTCTCGAAAAAGAATATCGATGTAATAGTGCCGGGCTTTACGCATCTTCAAAACGCTCAGCCTGTATTATTAAGCCATCAGATGCTGGCTTATTGCCAGATGATGGGAAGGGATATGGACAGGCTTAATGATTGCTGGAAAAGGGCAGATATAATGCCTCTCGGATCATGCGCTATAAGCGGAACGAGTTTAGCCATAGACAGGAATTTTGTCGCTAAAGAGCTTGGTTTTTCAAAGGTGTCTTCGAACAGCATGGATGCTGTGAGCGACAGGGATTTTGTTATAGAAATTATATCAAATCTGGCAATTTTAGGAATGCATCTTTCCAGGCTTTCAGAGGATCTTATTATATGGAATTCCCAGGGCTTTGGCCTTGTAGATATAGGGGATGAATTCTGCACAGGCTCAAGCATGATGCCACAGAAGAAAAATCCTGATGTCTTGGAGCTAGTAAGAGGCAAATGCGGAACGCTTTATGGCAGCATGATAGAGATCATGACTGTAATGAAAGGGCTTCCGCTTACATATAACAGGGACATGCAGTTGGATAAAGAGCCTTTATTTAAATCAATAGAGGTTATTGAAAGTTCTTTAGAGATATTAACAGCCTTGTTCAAAGGTTTGAAAGTTAATAAAGACAGAGCTGGCGAACTTTTACAGGATGAGGCTATTTACGCAGCAGACATAATGGAATATCTTGTCAAAAAAGGCATTTCATTAAAAGATAGCCATAATATTGTAGGTAAGATTGTATCGTATGGCCTTGAGAGGAAATTGAAATTATCAGAGATCTCGTTAAGGAATCTCAGATTCTTCAACTCCAAATTTAATAAAGACGTTTACGAACTCCTGGACGCTAAAAAATCAGTGAACCTGAAAAACTCTTTTGGCGGAACGAGCTTAAAACAGGTAAGGAAACAATTAGAAAATGCATGATTTTAATTACAAACATAATGATCTTTATTGCGAGTCTGTAAGTGTAGAAGAACTTGCCAAAAAATACGGCACGCCGCTTTATGTCTATAGCCGCAATACGCTCATAAGCCATTACAGAAAAATAAAAGAGGCCTTCAGCCCAATTAATCCTCTAATATGTTTTTCAATGAAGGCTAATTCAAACATGGCTATATGTAAAGTCCTGGTAAAGGAAGGCTCTGGCCTGGATATTGTCTCAGGAGGCGAACTTTATAAGGCATTTAAAATAGGAGTATCTTCTAGAAAAATTGTATATGCAGGCGTTGGAAAAACAGAAAAAGAGATAGAGATAGGCATAAGGCATCATATATTTTTATTTAATGTTGAATCAATCCCTGAGCTGGAGTTAATAAATAAAGTAGCTGGAAGGCTTGGCATGCGGCAGAAAGTAGCAATTCGCATTAACCCTGATATAAAAGCTAGGACCCATAGATATATTATAACAGGCCATGGCGAGAATAAATTCGGCGTTGATTTTGAAACAGCTAGAATTATATTTCTTGACAAGCAAAAGTATAAAAACCTGAGTGTATCAGGCGTTCATATGCATATTGGTTCGCAGATAGTGGATGCCAAGCCTTTTATCAAGGCGATGGAAAGGATAATAGATTTTATAAAAGACATGGAAAGGCATGGCTTAGGCATAAGATGGTTTAATATAGGCGGCGGGCTTGGGATAATATATTCCAATGAAAAGCCGCAGACCGCCAAAGAATATGCAAAAGCTATTTTACCTATCCTTAAAAATACAAAAGCTAATATTATCATAGAACCCGGCAGGTTTATTGTGGGTAACGCAGGCGCGCTCATAACAAAAGTTCAATATATAAAAAAAACCCCCAGCAAAAACTTTGCAATAGTGGACGCTAGCATGAATGATCTTATAAGGCCCAGTCTCTACGGGGCATATCATGAAATATTGCCTGTAAGGTCGCATTTTTATTCAGATTCAAAAGAAATTAAGGACTTTGATGTCGTGGGGCCTATATGCGAAAGCGGAGATTTTTTAGGCAAAAACAGAAAATTTATAAGCCTTAAAGAAGGGGATTTATTGAGCGTCATGGGAGCGGGAGCGTATGGTTTCAGTATGTCCAGCAATTATAACTCCAGGCTGCGAGTTGCAGAGGTAATGGTAGAGGGCTCTAAATCAAGGCTTATAAGGCGCAGAGAAACATACGAAGACCTGATACGTACTGAAATCTAATATCCTGACTATAAACAACTTGACATTTCAACAATGTTGATTTGTCAAGTTGTTTGGATGGGTGAGAATGGGGAAGTTGAATTTTACAAAAATGGTTGGGGCGGGGAATGATTTTGTGTTAGCTGACATGAGGTTTAAGGTTAAAGGTTTAAGGTTTAAGGGCGGACTTGTAAAGAGAGTGTGCGATAGGAAGAATGGGATTGGAGCAGATGGTGTATTGGCGCTAGAAAAATCAAAAATAGCGGATTTTAAGATGAGCGTATTTAATGCAGATGGAAGTGTTGCAGAGATGTGCGGCAATGGGTTGCGTTGCGCTGTTTTATTTTTAGGAAATAAAAGAAAAGTAAGAGTGGAAACAAAAGCAGGGATATATGAAGGAGAGATAACTGCTAAAAATAGAGTTAAAGTCAAAATGCAAGAGCCGAAGGATTTAAAATTGAACTTTCCAATTAATGTGAATGGCCGCAAAATAAAAGCAAATTTTATAAATACAGGCGTGCCTCATACAGTAGTGTTTGTAGATGGGCTGGATAAGATAGGCGTTGATACAATAGGTTCGGCAATAAGGCATCATGACGGATTTAAGCCGAAAGGCGCTAATGTAGATTTTGTAGAAATAATGGACGATAATAATATAAAGATGCGGACGTATGAAAGAGGCGTTGAAGGAGAGACATGTGCGTGCGGTACAGGAGCTGTGGCGTCGGCAATAATTACAGCTTTAAACTTACAGCTTAAAGCTTATAGCTTAAAGCTGATAATAAATGTGCATACGCGAGGGGGGGCTTTAAAGGTAGAATTTAGGAAAATAGGAAATAAATTCAAAGATGTTTATTTAGAAGGCGAAGCAAAAAAGGTATTTACAGGGCAAATAATTTTATAGAAGAGGTCCTTCAGCGGCTACAATGCTTCTATTCGTCGCATTGCTTAACACCGCTTCAGGATCAAATTTGCTTCGCAAATTTGGGAGGTGTTTATGTTTAAAGGCGCAATGGTGGCATTGGTAACGCCGTTTAAAAAAGGGAAAGTTGACGAAAAGAAATTAGCAGAACTAGTGGAGTTTCATATAAAAAACGGGACAAGCGGCATAGTGCCGTGCGGCACAACAGGCGAATCCGCTACTCTTTCTTATGAAGAGCATGAACGTGTTATAGAAGTTGTAATAGAAGCAGCTAATAAAAAAATATCTGTTATTGCAGGCACAGGTTCAAATAGTACTGCTGAGGCATTAATGCTTACAAAGCATGCAAAACGCTCAGGCGCAGATGCAACGCTACAAGTTTCTCCATATTACAACAAGCCTACACAGGAGGGGCTTTACCTGCATTTTAAGACAATCGCGGAAGAATCTGATCTTCCGATGATTGTATATAATATTGCTTCAAGGACAGGCGTAAATATTGAGCCTGAAACAATGGCTAGGATAAGTAAAGTAAAAAATATAATTGGAGTCAAAGAATCCAGCGGAAACTTGGAACAAATGGCTATGATACGTTATCTATGCGGGGATAAATTTGGCCTTATATCAGGAGATGACGCTTTGACCCTGCCTTTACTTGCGATAGGCGGAACAGGCGTTATTTCAGTTGTGAATAATATAGCCCCTAAAGATGTGGCAGAAATGATTTTAAAATTCAAAAAAGGAGACATAGAAGGCGCAAGGAAATTGCATTATAAACTCCTGCCTCTAATAAAAGCAGTATTTTTGGAGACAAATCCAATACCTGTTAAGACAGCGATGAGCCTCATGGGTATGATAGAACCAGATTTAAGGCTGCCTCTATGTTCAATGGCTGAAAGAAATTTAGAAAAACTTAAAAAAGCCCTCAAAGATTATAACCTACTCTAAACAACTTGACAAATCAACATTGTTGATTTGTCAAGTTGTTTGTGGCATAGAAAATGCCTATAGGATACGAGGAGAAGATAGAATGATTAAGATTGTTATAAGCGGGATATCGGGAAAGATGGGGGCGAGGATTGGGGTACTTGCAAGCCAGGATAAAAATTTTGAAATAGCAGGCGCTCTTGAAGCTTCTTCCAGTCCAACGATTGGGAAAGATATTGGAGAATTGCTTGCAATCGGGAAGATAAATAAAAAGATAGAGGCTGATTTTAATAAAATTGCGCCTTTTTGTGATGCTTTGATAGAATTTACAGCTTGTTCTGCAACATTGGAACATCTTGAAATTGCAGTTAAAAATAAAAAAGCCATGGTAATAGGGACCACAGGTTTTTCCAAAGATGAAGTTGAAAAAATCAAAAGCGCCTCTAAAAAGATACCTATTGTATTTTCCCCAAATATGAGCATAGGCGCAAACCTGATGTTCAAGATTGCAGAGGAATTAGCCAAGGCATTAGGGGAAGATTATGAAGCGGAGATAATAGAGGCTCATCATAACCAGAAAAAGGACGCTCCGAGCGGGACCGCTAAAAGATTAGGAGAAGCTATTTCTAAGGTAAAAGGCAAAATACCTCCAATGCATTCTGTGAGGCTGGGTGATATAGTTGGAGACCATACTGTTATATTTGCTGGTAAAGGTGAAAGGATAGAGCTTACACATAGGGCTCATTCAAGGGATGCATTTGCAAAAGGAGCGCTGGATGCAGTAAAGTTTTTAGTTGGCAAAAAACCAGGGTTATATAACATGCAAGATGTTATATTCTTCGAGCGAAGTCGAGAAGAATAAAGCAATAGGTTCTCGACTCGGCACCTTCGGTGCCTCGCTCGAACAATATTAGATGGAGACATGATATGCAATTTGAATTTAGCGACAGATTGAACAAGTTGCCGCCTTATTTATTTGTAGAGATAGACAGGGCGAAAAGGAAAGCCCGCGCTGAAAAAAGAGATATTATCGATCTTGGCATAGGGGATCCTGATGAACCTACCCCAAAAGAAGTAATAGAGTTTCTTTGTAAAGCAGCCCATGATTCCAAAAACCATCATTATCCTTTAGACCAGGGAAGCTCTATTTTTAGAGATAGGATTGCAAGATGGTACAAGGAAAGGTTTCAAGTTTCTCTTGATCCTGAAAGAGAAATCCTGCCTCTATTGGGTTCAAAAGAAGGCATAAGCCATATGCCGATGGCATTTATAAATCCTGGAGATATTTCATTGATTCCTGACCCGTGTTATCCTCCGTATAAAAGCGGGACCATCTTCGCAGGAGGGGCCCCATATTTAATGCCTTTAATAGAGGAAAATGATTTTTTGCCGGACTTAAACAAGTTAAATTATCCAACCCTGAAAAAAGCAAAGATAATTTATATTAACTACCCTAATAATCCAACAGCCAGCATATGCGAAAAAGGTTTTTTTGAGGACGTTGCTATTTTTGCAAAAAAATATAATCTTATTGTAGCCAATGACGCAGCATATTCTGAAATAGCTTTTGACGGTTACAGGCCTATCAGTTTTTTAAAAGTGGAAGGCGGCAAGGAAACAGGCGTAGAATTTCATTCTCTTTCAAAAACCTGCAATATGACCGGCTGGCGCATAGGATTTGTATGCGGCAATGAAAAGATTATAGCCGGTATAGCCAAAGTGAAGTCTAATATAGATTCAGGCGTATTCAATGCGATCCAAATGGCAGGTATTACTGCTCTGGATATCGCGGATAAACATCTTGAGAGAATGAATAAAATATATCAGGAAAGAAGAGATGCCCTGGTGGATGGACTGAATAAACTCGGGTGGATTATAAAGAAACCAAAAGCTACATTTTACGTATGGGCAAGATTGCCTGAAAAAAGTAAGTCATCCATTGAATTCGCAGGGTTAGTCCTTGATAAAGCAGATATTATAATAACCCCTGGCATAGGTTTTGGAGAAAGCGGAGAAGGTTACGTAAGATTTGCGCTTACTGTTTCTAAGGAAAGAATACAGGAAGCGGTGGACAGATTGAAAAAAATAATATAGCGGATAGCGTAGAGCGTATAGCGGATAGAAAAACTATACGCTATACGCTAAACGCTCTACGCTGATTATATGCTTTGTTACATAGGCATAGGTTCTAATTTAGGGGATAGGGCAAAGTACATAGAAAATGCGATTGAGAAATTAAAAGAAACAAAAGGCATCGAGGTAAAAAGAGTTTCCGGTATCTATGAAACAAAGCCAATGGGTGGGCCAAAGCAAGGGAAGTATCTGAATGGCGCCATAGAAATTGAGACGCAGCTTGAGCCTAGAGAGCTTATGGTAAAACTAGAGAGGATAGAAAAACAATTAGGCAGGATTAGAACAGTTGAAAACGCTCCGCGCACAATAGATTTAGACATACTTTTGTATGGCGATAAAAAGATAAACGAGCCTGATCTGAAAATTCCGCATCCAAGGATGCATGAACGCGAGTTTGTAATGAAGCCGCTGAAAGATCTGGGAATGCACTATGTAGGGAACGGTTTTAAACCGTTCCCTACTTCGAGAGATGGTTGTGAAAATATATAGAAGCGCAAGATCTTTGACAAAAAAGGTTTGTGATGTAAAAAAACAGGGTAAAACAATAGGCCTTGTGCCTACCATGGGTTTTTTGCACGAAGGCCATATGAGCCTTATAAGGAGGGCAAGGGAAGATACAGATTGTGTGATGGTCAGCATTTTTGTGAACCCTGCCCAGTTTGGCCCAAAAGAGGATTTCAAAAAATACCCAAGGGATTTTAAAAGGGATTTTAGCCTTTGCGAAAAAGAAAATGTTGATATAGTTTTTGCGCCGAAAGTTGAAGAGATGTATCCTGAAAATTACGCTACATATATAAATGTAGAAAAAATTACAGATACATTGTGCGGGGCCTCCAGGCCAGGCCATTTCCGCGGAGTAGCAACAGTGGTTGCAAAACTTTTTAATATTACAATGCCTGATATTGCATATTTTGGCCAGAAGGATATCCAGCAAGCAGTTGTAATAAAAAAGATGGCAGAAGACCTGAATATGAGCGTGAGAATAAAGGCAATGCCTATTGTGCGCGAAAAAGACGGATTAGCCATGAGCTCAAGAAATATTTATCTGAACCTGGAAGAGCGCATGCAGGCGCAATCGATTTACAAATCTTTAAAACTTGCAAAAGAGTTATTTGATAGCGGAGAAAGAGATTCTGGAAAAATAATCAATAAGATGAGAAAGGTTATAGATAAGCAGTCCGAAGCAAAGATAGATTATATAAAAATAGTGGACACAAAAGGCCTGAAGGATATGAAAAAGATTTCTGATGAAGCGTTTGTTGCAGCAGCTGTTTGGGTTGGAAAGACTAGATTGATTGATAATATTATTTTAAGGCAAAGGCCGAAGTAGGGACAGCACACTGTGCTGTCCCTACAAAAATACTTTGCTGAATATTTGTAAGGAGGATAAAAAATATGATGTTTAGGACTATCTATAAATCAAAGATACAGGGAGCTGTAGTTACAGAGGCTAACCTGGAATATGTGGGCAGCATTACTATAGATGAGGATCTCCTTGACGCAGCTGATATTATTCCCAATGAGCGCGTTCAGATAGTAAATCTAAATAATGGAAGCCGGATAGAAACTTATGTGATATCTGGTAAAAAGGGGTCTGGCATTATCTGTATGAATGGCGGTACAGCCAGGTGGGCTGTAGTAGGAGATAAAATCCTCGTTATTTCTTATATAATGATAGAAACAAAAGACGCTCAAGTATTTAAACCAAAGGTTATCTTTGTAAACGAGAAGAATAAAATAACTATGCATTAATTCCTTAGCCAATTTACACTTCCGAAGTATAATATGTTACACTTCGGAAGTGTAAATTCAGAGGTGACTATACATTGAAAATGCATCCTTATAAAAAAGAAGACGATCTGAAGTATAAAGAAAATCTTAAGAAAAAGATCCTGAAGCTTAAGAAGGAGAAACACGCTGTAATAATAGTGCATAATTATCAGCGGGACGAGGTTCAGGATGTAGCTGATATAAGCGGAGATTCTCTGGCGCTCAGCCAGGCTGCGGTTAACGCTGACGCAAAGGTTATTGTTTTCTGCGGCGTAGATTTTATGGCAGAGAGCGCATCTATACTAAATCCAGATAAAATAGTGCTGTTACCTGTCAAAGAAGCAGGCTGCCCAATGGCAGATATGGTTACCGTTGAACGCTTGAGGAAGAAAAAGAAAGAACATCCTGGCGCCGCAATTGTTTGTTATGTGAATTCATCCGCCACAATAAAGGCAGAGAGCGATATATGCTGCACGTCTTCAAATGCCATCCAAATAGCCCAATCCCTGAAAGATTACAAAGAAGTTATATTTGTGCCTGATAAAAACCTGGGCAGATATGTCCAGCAGCATATGCCTGATAAAAAGATAATCCTCTGGGAAGGATTCTGCCCTACCCATATAAGAGTTTCAAAAGAAGAGGTGTTAAAGACGAAGGAAGCTCATCCTGAAGCTGAAGTACTGGCGCATCCTGAGTGCAATCCTGATGTTTTGAGCGTCAGCGATCACATATGCTCTACAGGCGGGATGTTTAACTATGTGAAGTCTTCAAAGTCAAAAGAGTTTATTATAGCAACTGAATCCGGCATGCTTTACAGATTAAGGAAAGATAATCCTGATAAGAAGTTTTATGTGCCCACAGAAAGATTGATCTGTCCTACAATGAAACTGATTACCTTGGGCTGGGTTGCTCATTCGCTTGAAGCAATGGAACAAGAAATTAAGATAAGCGGGGATATAAGAGATAAAGCGTACAAGGCGCTGGAGCGCATGTTAAAGGTCTCAGGAGAACGCCCAGAGGCTAGCCTGGCAGGGTATTGATATTGCATGTGTCATTGCGAGTTGACTAATCATGTTGGCTTAGGAAGCAACCGCAGGAGGGCAGGCTTTCTGTGCTTTTCTCACATGCGATTGGCCTCGTCCGGAGGACTCGGCACTTCCTCGGACATTTCGTCCTAGGTCGCTTCGGTTGTCGGATTTAAAAGCTCCCCTCGCAATGACATGTTAATTATGCATATGAAACTTAAAAAGATAGGGATAATAGGCTGCGGGGCAATAGGCACTCAGATAGCAAAATATATACAAAAACATCTTAAGGGTAGAGCTAAGGTTATTGGTGTCTGTGATATAGATATAAAAAAAGCCATAGAACTATCAAAGAAAATAAAACCCAAACCAATTATAACCGGCATAGATAATCTGATAAAGAAGTCAGATTTGATAATAGAGGCTGCTTCTACAGAGGTTTCCGGAGAGATAGCGGAAAAGGCTGATTTCTTAAAAAAAGACGCGCTTATCATGAGCACAGGCGGGCTTTTGAAAAAACAGCGCTTTGTTGAAAAGATTAATGCAGGTTATTCTCATATCTACATTCCGAGCGGCGCTATATGCGGTCTGGATGGATTAAAATCTGCAATGACAGGCGCAGTAAAAAGCGTAACCATTACTACAAGAAAACCTTTGAAAGGCCTGGCAGGTTCTCCGTATTTAAAAGAAAAAAATATAGATATAGAAAAAATAGACAAAGAAACTCTTTTATATTCAGGCACTGCAAGGGATGCTATAAGGTATTTTCCGCAGAATATAAATGTAGCTGTTACATTGAGCATATGCGGGTTGGGAGCGGGCCGCACAAATGTAAAGATATTTACTTCTCCAGAATACACAAAAAATACGCATGAAATAGAAGTAGAAGGAGAGTTTGGCAGGTTTTGGACAAAGACCGAAAATGTGCCTTCCGAGGCTAATCCAAAGACCAGCAAGCTTGCGATATTTTCCGCAATTGCCAAACTGAAAGAAATGTTACAACTAAAAAATTAAATCAAAAAATGGGAGGGGGTGATTAAGGATGGAAAAAGTAATGAAATGCGGAGTAAAGAAGGAAAAGGGATATCTTTATTTCATTGATAAACATGGAGATATTTCCAGAGCAAAGATGGCCCGCGGCGGAAAGAAAAAGAAAAAAAGATAAGAGATGCTAAATTCGCGCCCCGCCCTTTTGAAAAGATATTTAAGTATAATAAACAAAAGGGCGGGACTACGCGATTATACTGATGAAACAATGCGCCTTTTTGTATTATCCTTTCTATTTGTACTCCTAGTTGTATCCCAAATAAATACCGTAGTGGATATTGATTTATGGTGCCATTTTAAAACAGGCGAGTATATTGTAAAAAATTTTAATATCCCGCAGGTAGATATTTTTTCCTATACATTAGAAAACCAGGCATGGATAGACCACGAATGGCTTTCTCAAATTTTCTTCTATCTAGTTTTCGCTAAGTTTGGATGGGCAGGGATTAATATTCTAAAGGCGGCTATCGTATCTTTATGTTTTCTTATCCTAATATTTTTTATAATCTCTAAATATAAAAAGATTATTTATGCAATATTCTTTGTATTGCTTTCCGTTCTTGCATTTGGTTATAGGTCATTTGCGAGGCCAGAGATATTTTCCTATCTATTATTATGCCTGTTTTTCTGTGCGCTTGAAGACAAAAAAAGGCTATTTATCCTGCCTTTATTGCAAATCTTATGGGTAAATACCCACGGTTATTTTATACTAGGGCCTATTTTGATATTTTTATATTTCATAGGAGAACTCATTTCTGGAGATTTTATAAAGGCTAAAAGATTGGGTGGGTTATTCGCTGCAACTTGCCTGGCGTGCCTTGCGAATCCATATTTTTATAAAGGCGCATTGTATCCTGTAAAAATATTAGCGGGTATTTTTAGCGGGCAACAGCCTTATATGCAGGCTGTCCATGAATTGATGATGCCTATCAATGCAGATTTCGGTAGATATGTTTTTTTCTGGGTTTTGGTTATCCTGTCAAGCGCCACGTTTCTAGTAAATCTTAAGAAAGCCAGGATACAGCATATTTTAATTTTTTTGAGCTCATTCATAGCCTCTTATATGGCTGTAAGAAACATGCCTATTTTCATATTTATGGCTATGCCATTAGCTGCTATTAACTTAAATGAAGCCATGCCGACTAAAAGCATAATTGAGAGAAAATATTATATTGCCTCAATATTGATTATTTTGACAGCAGCATATTTTTTTATTTCCAATAGATACTATATATTTACAAACCAGTCTGTGTTTAGAAAGACAGAATCTAAAATGACAGAACTTTTAACGCCATCCAAGGCATGCGATTTTTTAGAGAATAATAATATAAAAGGCCGCATGTTTAATAGTATTGATTTCGGGCATTACATAGCGTATAGGTTTTATCCTGAGAAAAGGATATTTATAGATACTAGGACAGAGTTATATAAGCGCGATTTTTACCAGTCATATCTAAGGGCTCAGAATTATCCAGAGGAATGGAAGGGCCTTCAGAAAAGATATAATTTTGATATTGCGTTACTTAGGCATTTGTTTGGCGGCACAGGCAGGCTGTTAAAATATCTGTATAATGCTAAAGAATGGGCTTTGGTATATTATGACGAAAGGTCGGTTGTATTTTTACATGATACGCCTGAAAATAGAGCTGTGATACAAAGATTTAGAATCGACTTCAGTAAAAAGAAAATAGAGAAATCAGATAAAGCCTTGAGCGTAGCAGGCTTTTTTGAAAAGATAGGCGAGCAAAAATTAGCAGAAGAGGTTTATATTAAGCTTTTAGAAGCTAATCCCAGATTTTTAGAGGCAGGCAATAACCTTGCGGTTATTTATATAAATAGCCGCCGGTTTGAAGATGCGCTTAGGGTTATAGGCAAATTTTTGGCCTATTACCCTGAATCAGCAGAGCTTTATGCCAATATGGGTACAATCTATTTACGGATGGGGAAAAAAGAAGAAGGGATTTTGATGTTAGAAAAATCTGCAAGGTTAAATCCTTATTTAAGGCAGGCGTCTTATATGCTTGGGCTTGTGTATCTTGAAAAAGGAGATACAGAAAAAGCAACAAGGCAATTTATGAAATATCTAGCTTTGGACCCATATAGCGCAGGAGGCCATAGAATTTTAGGCGATATCTATAAGCAAAAAGGGCTTTTAAAAAAGGCTGCGGCAGAATATAATGAAGCTGATAAGTTGGAGGGCAAATAATAACCGCGGAACTACGCGGAACATAACGCGGAACTTACGCGGAAATCATATTATGGAAAATAAATTGCTAAAATATCTGGAATGCAATAAAAAATATGTAATAAATTTAATTTCGAAATTGATAGAAATTCCTACTATAAATCCGCCTGGAGAGAATTATGAGAAGATAGTGGATTTTCTTGAGTCAGAATGCAGAAAACTGAAGCTAGTTACCAGGAAATACGTTACGCCAAAGTCAGTTCTAGATAAATATGGGGTCAATGGCGGTTCGAAGCGGATAAGCCTTGTTGCAGACTTAAATGCAGGATGCAAAAAAATACTCCACATAAACTCTCATTATGACGTAGTGCCTGCTAGTGATAATTGGAAGACGGATCCTTTTAAGGCAATAGTGAAAGGCGGCAGAGTTTATGGCCGCGGTTCAGAAGACATGAAAGGCAATATTGCAAGCGTTTTATTCGCATTAAAGGCATTGAAAGATTGCGGCATGAATCCAAAAATAAATATAGAGCTTTCTTTCACGCCTGATGAGGAGATTGGAGGCAGGACAGGACTTGGGTATCTGGTTGAAAAGGGGCTTGTAAAAGCAGATTACGCAATGAGCGAAGGGTATTCAGGGCATTATATTTCAATCGGCAACAAGGGTGTCTTGTGGGCTGAGATAGAGGTTATAGGAAAATCAGCGCATGGTTCTATGCCGCATAAGGGCGTTAATTCTTTTGAAAGAATGAGCATGCTTGTAAATGAGCTTGAAAAATTGAAAAATAAAATATTGAAACGAAAGACGCGGCATAATATGCGAGAAGCTATTTCTAAAAGCCCGAGCCTTGTAATGGGAGGGTTTTTAGAAGGAGGCGTGAAAGTAAACATAGTCCCTGGAATAACAAAATTCAGCATAGATAGGCGGTTAATACCAGAAGAAAACATATCTGCCGCAAAAAAAGAAATAGAAGCTATAATTAGAAAATTTAACGCTAGATATAAAGATTCAAAAGTTAATATAAGATTTGTTTCGCAAGAAAACCCTGCTATATCCAAAAAAGACAGCGCATTCTTCAAAATAGCCTCTAAGGCTGTAAAAATTATAACAGGTAAATATGCGAATTTTAGTGTGATGCCAGGCGCTACTGATATGCGGTATTTTATGCAGAAAGGCATACCTAGCATTGGTTACAGCGCAAGCGGCGGAGAAAAATGGCACAGCGATAACGAGTTTGTTTATATAAAGAGCCTTGTAAGCACAGCAAAAGTTTACGCGTTAATAATAAGCCAGTTGTCTTAAACAACTTGACAAATCAACATTGTTGAAATGTAAAGTTGTTTGAGCAAGGCAGGGGATAGATTGGTTATGGAAGATAAGGTTATAAAGATATTCGGGGCAAAGGAGCATAATCTTAAGAATATAAACCTTGAGATTCCAAAAAATAAGCTTGTGGTGATTACTGGGCTTAGCGGATCAGGGAAGTCTTCGCTTGCTTTTGACACAATATATGCAGAAGGCCAGCGCAGATACGTTGAGAGTTTGTCTAGCTATGCAAGGCAGTTTTTGGAACAGCTTGAGAAACCAGATGTAGAGCGTATAGAAGGCCTGTCCCCAGCTATTTCTATTGAACAGAGAAAAGCTGGCGGGAATCCGCGTTCAACAGTCGGGACAACTACAGAAGTTTATGATTATTTAAGGCTTCTTTTTAGCCGCATAGGAAAGCCTTATTGCTACAAATGCGGCCGTGAAATAAAACAGCAAAGCCAGGATGAGATAATAGGCAGAATTTTGAAATATCCGAATGGAACGCCTGTTTTGATACTTGCGCCTGTTGTAAGAGGCAGAAAGGGCGAATATCAAAGCTTGCTTAGCGAATTAAAAAAACAAGGTTTTGTCAGGATAAGATTGGATGGCCAGATAGTTTCTTTGGATAGCATAGGAAATTATGGCAACAAAGATTCCGCAAAAGCTTTTGCGGAATCAAGCAAAAATAAACGCCAGTCGGCATTTTTGCTTGAAAAATTCAAGAAACATAATATAGAGGTTGTGGTAGACAGGATTGTTATTGAAAAAGACATTAGAGAGAGATTAGCCGATTCTGTAGAAACAGCATTAAAAGTAGGGGAAGGCTTAATGGTGGTAGCTAACATGCGAGCGCCAGGAGATGAGCTTTTTAGCGAATTATACTCGTGTCCTGAATGCGGGGTGAGTTATGAAGAGATAGAGCCCAGAATGTTTTCTTTTAACAGCCCTTACGGCGCATGTCATAATTGCGATGGCCTAGGCACAATAATGGATATAGACACTGATCTTGTCATGCCTGATAAGACAAAATCTTTAAGAGAGGCAATAAGGCCTTGGCGCGTGGGGGGCATGAGAATAATACTTCATTACAGAAGGCTCTTAAGAAAGATTGGAGAGGTATATGGTTTTGATATAGATACGCCTTTTAATAAAATTCCAAAAAAAATAAAAGATGTTATACTTTATGGTTCAAAAAGAGCAGATTGGGGTATTTATTTTGAAGGGGTTGTACCGAATCTATTAAGGAGATTGAAAGATACGGACAGCGAATTTATGAGAGCTGAAATAAATAAATATACAAGTATTTCTATCTGCCCTGAATGCAATGGCAAGAGATTAAAGCCTGAAGCGCTTTCGATAAAGATAAACGGTATGTCTATAAGCGATATTTCAGGCCTTTCAATAAGAGATGCTAAGAAATTTTTCTCGGATTTAAAACTTACAGAAACAGAAGAGAATATTGGCCGCCAGATTTTGAAAGAAATACTAGAGAGGCTTAGTTTTATGACTAACGTAGGCCTTGATTATATAACACTCGACAGGATCAGCTCTACTCTTTCAGGCGGAGAGGCGCAAAGGATAAGGCTGGCAACTCAGATAGGCGCTGGCCTTGTGGGGGTGCTTTATGTCCTGGATGAGCCTAGCATAGGGCTTCATCAAAAAGATAATGCAAAGCTTCTTGATACACTTAAGGCATTGAGAGATATGGGCAATACCCTGATAGTTGTTGAGCATGATGAATCTACGATAAGGAACGCAGATTATATTATAGACCTTGGCCCAGGCGCGGGAAAACACGGTGGATATGTAATGGCTGAAGGCAGGATAAATGATATCATTAACTCAAAGAAATCTCTCACAGGCAGTTATTTGCGCGGAGAATTAAAAATAAATGTTCCAGAAAAAAGGCGGAAGATAGTAAAAAATAAAGCTATTATTATTAGGAATGCAAGAGAGCATAATCTTAAAAATATAGATATTGAGATACCGCTTGGGCTTTTTGTGTGTATTACAGGCGTGTCTGGTTCAGGCAAAAGCACAATGGTAGATGATATACTGTATAAAGCCCTGGCAAAAAAGCTTTATGGGTCAAAGGAAAAACCCGGGGCGCATGATGAGATTGATGGCGCAGATAAGATAGATAAGGTTATTGTTGTTGACCAATCGCCTATAGGCCGGACCCCGCGCTCAAACCCAGTTACATATACCGGCGTATTTTCTTTTATAAGGGATATATTTACAAGGCTTCCAGAGTCCAGGATGAGAGGGTATAAGCCAGGCCGCTTTAGTTTCAATGTTAAAGGCGGAAGATGCGAGGCATGCCAGGGAGATGGGATTAAGCAGATAGAGATGCATTTTTTGCCTGATGTTTATGTGACATGCGAAGTTTGTAACGGAAGGCGGTATAATCACGAGACGCTGCAGGTTCTTTATAAAGGCAAATCAATCGCTGATGTGTTAGAGATGACAGTTGAAGATGGAATGGAGCTTTTTAAAAATATCCCGCATATACATCAGAAACTGAAAACACTTTGCGAGGTAGGGCTTGGATATGTTGAGCTAGGCCAGTCCGCAACAACTCTTTCGGGAGGAGAAGCGCAAAGGGTAAAACTTGCCACCGAGCTTAGTAAAATCGGGACAGGCAAAACTCTCTATATACTGGATGAGCCTACCACAGGACTGCATTTTGCTGACATAGATAGGCTGCTCAAAGTATTGCATGCGCTTGTAGAAGGCGGAAACAGCGTTTTAATAATAGAACATAACCTGGATGTCATAAAATCAGCAGATTACATAATAGACCTTGGGCCTGGCGGAGGAGACGAAGGCGGGAAAATAGTTGCCTGCGGCACGCCAGAAGAAATAATCAAAATCCCATCCTCATATACCGGCCAATACCTGAAAAAATATGTTTAATTTTACTTTAAACTTTTTGATAGGGATAAAGAAAAGTGTTATATTAAAAAGACAGAATTCAGGAGGATAGAAAATGCGCCCAAAACAAAATCCAAGATGCGCCTATAAAGTAATCGAAGATATGTGTTTAATTGTAGATGTAGATAGTTTAATCTATCATACGCTTAATGATGCAGGCAGTATGATTTGGAAATTATGCGATGGTAAACATTCCATATCAGAGATTGTTTCTTATGTACAGAATAAATTTGATGTAGAAAGAAAGACGGTTAGCGGCGACGTTATGAAATTTATCAACGATCTAGAGAAAAAGCATCTTTTGAGCCTATAATTTATTTAAAAAAAGCGTCTATCATGAGACAATCATTTGCAAAAGTTGATAAAATATGCAGGGATAAGTTAATCCCTTTATATGGGCACATAGCTGTTACCAGCAAGTGCAATCTTAACTGTATACACTGTTACGTAACCAAGCAGGATGAACCTGAACTTACGACTCGAGAAGTTAAATCTTGCCTACGCCAGCTGTCAGATTTAGGAACTTTATTTTTAGCCATTACGGGAGGCGAACTATTCACTAGAAAAGATATCTTTGATATACTCGCATGCGCTAAAAAGAATAAATTCTGCATCACTATTTTAACTAATGGGACGTTAATAGATAAAAATTGTATAAAATTTTTAAAACGTTATGGGATAAAAGCTATAGGCATAAGCTTGTATGGCGACAATGAAAAATTGCATGATAAAGTCACAAGGGTCAAAGGATCATTTTTAAACACCATGAAAGCTATTTCCATGCTTAACGAAGAAAAGATAACTTTTTATGTGAAGTATGTTTTAATGGACTGCAATTGGCAGAGTTTTCGTAAAGTTGCCGATAGCTTTAAAAAGGATGGAACCCGCCTTATCTGCTCAGGAAATATTACCCCCAAAGAAGATAGAAAAAAAGACCCTTTAAAGCTAACCATTAAAGGGGCGAATCTGCGTAAATTTTATATGTCCAACTTGGATTTTGCAAAAAAGACCGAATTCATAGATCTTATTAAATATAGCCGCGATAGAGACACGTCTCCGGCAAACTATATATGCAAAGCAGGCAGGGCCGAAGTTTTTATTAATCCATACGGCGAAGTAAAGCCCTGTATTGTATTCCCTTCCGGATATATGGGCAATATCAGAAGAAACTCTCTTAAATCTATATGGTTAAATGAAGATCCAACCCTTAGATGGGTCAGAGAACTAAAAATAAACAGTATCCCTGGATGTAAAGACTGCAAAAATTTGAAATATTGCATTCTCTG